>JAWXAU010000031.1 GCA_034439655.1 Bacteroidota bacterium
GATAAATAAGGTGACAAAAATAAGTAGATTATAAGAAAGAGTTTTATATATCTTTATAATTAATTTATATAATTCACAGATTAATATGATTAATTTTTATCGGAGAATTTTGATTCTTTATCATTTCTTGCAAGGATAATAATGGCCAATCTCGTTCGGCAGAAATTAACGATTCTGATTTATCTAAAAGTTTGAAAGTTTTGCATGCATAGTCAGCAGCATATATTGAATTGCAACGTGAGCAGTTGCGGCTGCATGACCCGCAGACCTCGCTGCAGCTATTGCTGATTTGTTTTCAGTTTCACGTGCAGCAGCATGGGCAGCAAATGCGGCTTTGCGGGCATCAAGCATTTTGAGTTCATCATTTACCCATTCCTTTGCTGCTTCAATAGCCTTTCTCGGCCTCATATCATTTGGAACTTTTTCTTCAACCCAAGGTAATACATGTTCAGCACAAGCAGCCGCCCATAAAGTCAATATTTTGTGCCATGATTTATCCTTTATTAATATATTTATATCGCTATATTTCATCACTCCAAACACTATTATAATAAGGTATTATTCTCTCATTTGTAATTTCTTTAAGATGGCTGCTGTTTTTGAGTCAAATGACGCACCGTAGCCTGTAACCAAAATCCTTTCAATCTAGATTTAGATTCCAAACCATACACCGTTGCCTCGCCACCCGGGTCTGAATCTCCCTCGTATCTGTAGACATCTACTATTTCCAAATCTTCAGTTTCAAATTTTTGTATACCGCAAACTATAAAATTTTCTTCCAAATTGAAATCCATACCTAACCTTCTGAACGAGGTTGATTGATAGCTTCCGTGACCGTGTTTTAATGAGTTTTATGATGCATAGCCTTCTATATTTAACTTTGTTAGGGTATTGATTTTCTAATTTATTCAACGCAATTTTATTACCTCCTACCACACCTATCTCGCCACTCCGCTTTAAATTTTTCCCGTTCTTCAGGAGTCATGTTCATCATTTTTTCTTTCATGGCCCGACTATCTTTAATAGGTGGTCGCCCGCCACGGCCTTTGAAGCCGCCAAATAAGATGCGGCAAAGGATTAGTAAGCCAATGGCTTTTATATAAGTGAGTGTGCCTGCTGTGGGGATGAGTTCGGGCATAATATTGTTCCATAAAAGCATCACGGCTAATCCACCAAGTAATATAAATCCTAGGGCGAAAATGGGGAACAGATAAAATCTTTTATTGTACATAATTGTATATTTTTAATATTGTAAAAAATCTTTGTATAAATTGTTGAGTCGCTCGCGAAGGTGCTTTACAGCATAGCCTTTACGTGATATAATGATTTTGATATTTTCTTCACTTTGGTCTGCAATTTTTTGCAAACTTATATCTTCTAATTCATTTTGAATAAATACCGTTTTTTGTTTTTCGGGTAATTCGTCCAGTGCATTCATTAGTTCATCCCAAAATATTTTTTTGAAATATTCATCTTCTGGATTGTGACTCTTACTGAGAAGAATTTCTTTAAAATTTACTTCCCCATTATCGCTCACCAACCAAAAATCTTCAATTGATTCGGTTTTCTTTTTCCTGAAATTATCAGTGATTTTATTTTTTGCTACGCGGCACAACCAGCCACTAATGCTCTCGATACTTTCTACCTCAGTAATATTGCTAAACTGGTACCACACATCTTGCAAAATATCTTCTGCATCTTCATCGGTAGCTACTTTGCTGCGGATGAATGACAACATTTTTTTGCTATATTCATTTACAGTTTGTATTATATTTTGTCTATTACGTTGCATTGCAATTTCCACCTCATCTCCTTTTTTTTATTGGTAGACGAATGGGATTGAGTTTTACTTTAAATTTTTGTGCAAGGATAATGAAAAAAAGCCGGCATATAAATAGTTAGAAGGAAATGCTAGGTATATTTGTCTTGTCGAGCGAGCGAGACATCTTCTGCTGCCATTAACCATGTGTTAAATTCACGCATCGTCGATTCCTTCCCGAAAGCGTTCGGGATCGGGAAGACAAAAACCAGAAAAGGTTGTTCTGGCTTTTGATATATATGCCAAAAAACGGGATACATATTTTTAATGTTTTAATTATATTTGTAGCCTTACAACATAATAATTATGGGAAAATTTCATGAAACCATCCAAGATTCCACTAGAGAATTCATTGCAAAACAACATATTTTTTTTGTGGCAACTGCTCCATTAACTAGCGAAGGACATATCAATTTGTCACCCAAGGGATTGGACGCTTTTCGTATATTGTCTCCAACAAAAGTTGCCTATATGGATTTGATTGGTAGCGGAAACGAAACGGCTGCACATATATTTGAAAATAGGCGAATTACTTTTATGTTTTGTTCATTCGACAAAGTGCCTAATATATTGCGTTTATATGGGAATGCTTATACTGTTTCGCCTAAAGATTCAGGATGGGAAGAACTTTCAACAAATTTTAAAATATATCCTAGTACAAGGCAAATAATTGTTGCTGACAATACAAAATCCAAACATCATGTGGGTATGGAGTTCCTAATTATGAGTACAAAGGTGAAAAGACCATACACTTTCATTGGGCTGAAAAGAAAGGTGAGAAGAGACTTGAAGATTATATCGCAGAAAAGAATTCGGTGAGTTTGGACGGACTGCCCACAAATATATAAAACCGATCAATCGATTATATAGTGGTATATTTGCACCTTAAAAAATATAGATGAATATCACAGATAATATACAATCATTTGCTTCTAGTATCGAGCAAAGTATTGCAGATAATGTTTTTGTAAGCCTGTCATTAGGTAATTATAAAGGGAACGAAGATCAGCTCAAGAATATATATATCAAAAAAATATTGATCAAACGCGAAGAGAAATTGAACTTTACTTATAGATATAAAACCAAAGATATTGTAAAAAACTATGATGCAAAAGAAGCAATCGAGCTTACACAAAAATCATTGAATGAAGGTTTTAGATTTGCTACTTTATTTACTGCGGATTTTGATTTGCAATTGGAGAATTTTAACAATGAACGAATTGTTGTAAAAAAGCTCAAAGCAACTAAAACTGCTGCTATCTCAACAGAACACGACCACGCCAAGAAGCGTATTATTACTGCACAGGACAAAGCTTACCTGCACGAATTGAAAATAACAGATGATGCTGGTAATGTATATAAGAATGCACAGGATAAATACAAACAAATGAATCATTATATAGAGATTCTTAGTTCGTTGATTAAAGATATGCCGCAAGAAAAAATTAAGAAAGTGGTGGACATGGGCTGTGGAAAGGGGTATCTAACCTTTGCATTATATGATTATTTGACGAATGTATTAAAGATACAAACCGAAGTGATAGGGGTGGAGACTCGCAAAGATTTGGTAGAATTATGTAATACTATTGCTCAAAAATCGAAATATGATAAACTTGGTTTTGTAGAAGGAACCATCGAAGAATATGATAGTGCAGGAACCAACATATTAATTGCTCTGCACGCCTGCGATACTGCTACAGACGATGCCATATACAAGGGAATCAATTCAGAAGCAGATTTGATAGTAGTTGCACCCTGTTGCCATAAGCAAATTCGCAGACAGATGGAGAAAGACCCCACATCGAATGATATAGATTTTTTAACCAAACATGGAATATTTTTGGAACGCCAAGCAGAGATGGTCACAGATGGTATGCGTGCAATGATATTGGAATATTTTGGATATAAAACCAAAGTTATGGAATTTATTTCAGATGCTCATACCCCCAAGAATGTTATGATAGTAGCTGTCAAAAATACAAAGCAAGTAGAAAAGAATGAAGATATCTTATTGCAATTTCAAGAAGCCAAAGCATATTTTGGAATCACTTATCACCATTTAGAAAGATTGTTGGGATTATAATATAATAGTAAATTGACCACACATTTAGATAATAAAGTTTTAGATTTGATTGGCACGCATTTGACCGAGTTGCCTGAATTAACTAATGATATAGAAGAATTATTGCTTGATAGAAATTCTCTTACAGCACTCCCCAATGATATAGGAAATCTAGGCAATCTTAAAGTATTAAATGCATTTAGCAATCAATTAACTTCAATTCCCGAAAGTATAGGTCAATTAAAAAATCTTGAGATATTTAATATAGGGAATAATCATATATCAAAATTGCCTAATAGTTTTGGAGATTTGTCAAACTTAACTATGTGTGATATTGGGCATAATGATTTGGAGGAGCTGCCTAATTCCATTGGTGGTTTGACTAATATACAATTCCTTTATCTCAGTACAAATAGTATTACAATTGTTCCAGAAAGTTTAGGCGATTTGCAATCATTATTATATCTCAATATTGCAGAAAACAAATTAACTTCCTTACCTGATTCAATAGGAAATTTAACTAATTTAATAGAATTGAGATTATATAATAATTCGCTGAATAAAATCCCTGAAAGCATTGGTAATATTGCAAATTTGAGAGAATGTTATTTCATGGATAATCAAATTAGTATACTCCCTGATAGTATTGGAAATTTAAAACAATTAAGAAAATTAAGTTGCGAAAAAAATAATTTAGAAGAACTTCCAAACACAATTTCAAACTTGGAATTATTGACAGAATTAAATTTACGTAAAAATAAATTAAAGCAAATTCCGGAATCAATAGTTATGATGGAAAGCTTAGTGTATTTGGATTTGAGAGCCAATCAACTTACTTCACTCCCTGGTAGTATTGCCAATATTTCCACTTTGGAGAAATTGGATTTACGGTGGAATAATTTCAAGGAATTGCCTAGCTGTATTGAAGTTTTAAGAGAAAGAGGCTGTATTGTATTTGTATAATACTTGGTCAATATGTCACGATTTTAAGAATGGTCAATTATATGGAGAAAGGCGAAATCTAATTTATATATCATGTTCAATAAAGCATATAATATTGCCAATAAATATACGCATCCACTAATAGTAGCCATGCGGTTTTACGACAATACTGTGGACAGTGGTTTGGGCTCATTCGTAGTATTAAACAATGAAGGCTGGGTTATTACGGCAGCTCATAACCTGGGTGCTGCTTTTGCATTCAATCAGCATAAGGATGAGATGAAAATACATGAACAAAATAAGGATCAAAATACTTCATTAATTCCTAACAGTAAATGGATTACAGATTTTGCTATTTTACTTAGTGGACAGAAAATAAATATTATAGAAAGTCATATATATCAAGAACATGATTTGGCATTTTTAAGGATTGACCCTCAGATTTTGCATGGACAAACTATATTTCCTAAAATCAAAAAAGCAAACAATATAAGTCCCGGAACTAGCTTGTGTAAGCTAGGTTTCCCGTTTGTGGAAGTGAGAGCGACATTTAATCCAAGTACCAAAGATTTTACTTTGCCACCCAATTTATTGCCCATTCCCTTATTTCCCATCGAAGGAATATATACTCGAAATATGAAGATGGGGAAATCGAAAGATGGCACTATGGATGTATTATTTTTGGAAACTTCATCGCCCGGATTGAAAGGACAAAGCGGCGGACCTATATTTGATGTGGAAGGAAATATATATGCCATACAATCGCAGAATGTTACCTTGCCTTTAGGTTTTAAAGGCACGATAGAAGTAAACGGACAAGTGATAGAAGAGAATCAGTTTTTCAATGTGGGAATCGGTGTGCATCCATTTACAATAGAAACTTTGCTCAACAAACATCAAATAAAATATCAATCTGCAGAATAAAACTATTATATAATATATGCAAACCTATATAGCCATACTCCGCGGTATCAATGTAAGTGGGTAGAAGACAATAAAAATGAATATATAAAGTTATTTAATTGTTTTGCCCGAATGGATATAGAAATACGAAATTGAACTATAATTTTTTCGAAAATAAATTGAAAGTAACTGTTACAACAAGGATTTGGAAAACGGTGAAAGTGCCGTGTAGATTGTTAGTCTGAGTTTATCGTTTGTCATGTTGAGTTTATCGAAACATACAAACGTTACAGTCTTCGATATCCGCCGCAGCGGACAGACTGACAAAAAAAACATCTTTCAATTACAATTGTTATATATATATTCAAACAAGTAAGACAATGGAAAACACAAGGAAAGTAAAACGTATTTTACTAGCACCCGAAGTAATGATGGGTGATATCAAATTAAGACAAGCCTTGCCAGTTGGCGATTTGGAGCAAATTAGTCCGTTTATATTATTGCATCATTTCGACAAAGAAATGCTACCTGGCGAAGCAAAATTCAATGTGCCACCGCATCCACATCGTGGGTTTAGTCCCATTACTTTTATGTTTGAGGGAGCAGTGGAGCACGAAGATTCGTTGGGAAATAAGAAAGTAATTCATGACAATGAAGTGCAATGGATTAATGCAGGTCGTGGTATTATACATAGCGAAAAAGCTGATAAAGATTTTGCCGAAAGGGGAGGGCATTATCAGGGAATACAATTATGGGTGAATACGCCGCGTGCACTCAAAATGCAGCCCGCTTCTTACCAACCTATTACCTCAAATGAAATAGTTTTGATAGAAAAAGAAGGGGTGGAATTTCGCTTGGTTTCGGGAAAGTATAATGATTATGAAGGTCCTGCAAACTCGGATGTATTCACTGCTATGCTACGAATGAAAGCAAATAGTCATTATACATTTAATTTTCCTGCAACTAGTAATGTTGTTTTTTATGTATTGGAAGGCGAAATGAAAATAAATAATATTCAAGTTGCCAAACAACATAATTTGATTGTATTTGAAAGCGGTGATGGCGATATATTGCTCGAAGCAAGTAGCGACGCAAAACTTTTGCTCATGGCGGGTGAACCTATTGATGAACCTTTGGTTTCTTATGGCCCTTTTGTAATGACTTCACAAACAGAAATTATGGAAGCAATGCGAGATTATCAGATGGGCAAGATGGGGTTTTTGGCCGCCAGTAGTGGAGGGGAAGTACAAGATAGTTAGCCCGCCGCGGCGAGAAGTATAAAGTATGAAGTAGTTGGAAAAACTCACTGCCGTCATTCTTTACTTGTTTCAGAATCTAATACACTAAAATATTAACCGTGGCGAACAGGATGAAGTCGCTACTCCAAACGATGTTATTATATTTTTTCTACAATAAAAATTATTGACTTGTATTTAAAAATACCATAACTTCGCCCCGTCTAACCAATCAAGTAAGTATTATAATATCATGAGTAATTCATTTAACCTCTCCAAAGGAACAAAGGAAAATCCTTGGAAATTAAAAACTCCTCCGGGCACCTCAGAATACGAAATGTATAAAGAAGCAAAAGACGGAAAAGATATATTAGTTTGTGTGGTAGGAAAAACCATTTTACATTATGATTATCGTTGTATAAATGACCTTCATAATATGTTAGAAGAACATGGCAATTGGATTTTCCTTGGCAGTGCTGACGAGCAGAAACCTGTAACAGAAGGAACGGTAGAAGCTTGGGGCCGTTCAGAAAAAAACCCGGTTGGTGGATGGTATGGTTTGAAGAAGGGGCTTCGCGGCCGTTTCGGAATGTATTTGCCGCCATTGTTAGAAGAATTGGGATTGGCAGAGTTAGAACACAATCCTAAGAACAATAGGATGCAGGCATTATAATATATATGGTATCGTCATCCTGAGTATTGCTTCAATAAGAAGGATCTCTATTTAGATAGACGTTTATTGATATATTATATTTTCTCTCTCAACATTTCAGAATAGCCCATATTTCGGTTGAGTGCATTAATAGCCCTCATAATGCGTTTTGCTTTTGTTTCATCTGTCTTTGCCGAGGCAATCCATTTCGAAAAATAGTGTTGATGCGATTTTGCCAAAGTATTAAAAAACTTTAATCCATTTTCCTCCGTCGCTAGGCATTCCATAAAATCTTGATCATATATAATAGGACTATTATCGACCTCCATTTGCACGTTAATCATATCCCCTTGTCGCCTGCCAATATTACTCCTAACCTCTCCGTTCATTGCCAATATAAAACCACCATCGCCCATTGGTAGCAGGGCCATTCCTTTAAAAGTATAATTATCCAATTTCCCTTTTACCCTAAAAGATTTTTTGGTATTGGGCTTGATTTGCGAGGCAATTTCTTCTGATATTCCTATATATGTCCAACCCGATTTTTCTCCTCTATCAGCAAATTTTCTTAAGGGTGTTGTAAAAGATACCATCGACAACTATATATTATTTAAACAGATATTATTATTTTTTACTTCCTACTACTAGTGCTCCAAACAAGGCAAATGCTGCTATGCCATTATGACTTTCCAAAACTGATTCGAACAAGAAAGCCGAACCAAATATTCCGATAACTGACAAAGCCAAAAAGGAACTTCCCCTGCCTTTGATGATGGTATATAATATAAAGATAAGTGATAATAAACCTATAATACCCAAACATGCCAACTGTTCTAGATATTGGTTGTGTGCTTCTTGCAACCGCACTTCTGGTCCTATTTTCTTTGTATCATAATGTGTAGTCATGGTGTTTGGTAAATCAGAAACGCCCACTCCAATTACAGGGTGCTCTTCAAATACTTTCCAGCATATTTTCCATGCTTCAAAACGCATTGAAATAGAATAATAATTTAGATATTTCCCATTGAAATAGTGATCCATATCTTCAACGGTATTATCAATCCTATTCTTAAAACTTGTAGAAGTATAATACCCCCCAATAGGAATTAATATAGCAGTAAGACCTAACAATAACGCAGTTTTCCATTGTTTTTTTACTACCACCAATTGTATTAGTAACAAAAATAAAGTAATATAAAAAGCAGCTAATCCTGTGCGAGAAGATAATATATGAAGGCAAACTAATAATATAATACTTGCAGCCAGCCACATTTTTTGTTTCCCCAAACTGTTCCGCCATAGATGGAAACAAATTAAAACTACTAGGCCATTAAAAATGCTAAAGTATATATGTGATAGTCCAGATACAATGGGCATTCCCACTGATTTGGTTATTTGTATATTTATCTCATCATAATGTATAAAATAATTTACCACGCTAGAAATTGCCACCAATAATACAGCCAAGCAAAAAGTAGTAAGGACACTTTTTACCAACTGGGCGTTACACACTATAAGCCCGGCAGGGATCAGTATGAAAGATATTTTGCGGGTAACTTCTAATTGCCATTCAGGTATATCATCACACCACAACCCACTTATAAGTTGCCAAAACCAATATAGTGCAAATGCAATATATATATTGTTTTTCCAATCTTTTGCATTGTTGAGTAATAGACCGCATAGAAAAAGTAATACAGCACCTAAACTCATTAAACCTGGGAAATGCCCCAACACTAAACCCGCAGCCACAGAGCAAGCAGCAATGGATTGAACAAATTTTATTTTTGATATGTGTGCGGGATTTGATAAAATCACTCAGGCAAAAATAAGGGATTTAGGATTTAGGAATGAAGTTAAATCATAATTTGCCGCAGCGGAATAAATCATTATCCGCCGCGGCAGAAAAATTCATTCAATCATTCAATAAAAACGGGGCCGGTAGAAAAATCCCATAATTAATAGGATTTGACCTCCGCCGTATCGCAACCTTCTACCGTTACACTCTTTCGAGCTCATTCCTACAAGTAGGCCGAAGCCTGGTTTTGTTACTTTGGTTCAGTCGGTATATGAATAGTGTTGAATTTTTCTTATACTCCAGCCCCGGCACAAAAGTAATGGATAATGGTTAATTATTAGCAGTTAATGCTGTGCGGCGGTATCCAATTGGGATCTTTATTATGCACTGATTTAGTAATGTCATTATTAATAGGCGTAAGCAACATTAACCCCTAATAATTAACCATTGTTACGTATTTTCGCAGAATAAAAAACAAAGCAAAAATGAAAAGAATATTATTATTTACTACAACATTATTATGTGCGGTATCTGCATTTTCGCAGGTTAAGCTTAATCAAAACGATTTTCCAAAAGCTTGGGAGAAGTACATCCTTGCTCGAGATACTTCATTTTCATCGGGTGTGAGTATTGGAGCTGGAGGCACTAACCAAGTATGGGATTATAGTGCCGTGTTTGGTGCCGACCTTTACGATACCCTTAAATATTCGCGTGCCAGTGATCATCCGAAGTATGCTCAATTCCCAGAAGCAAATTTAGTTTCAGTAAGCTCACGCAACAAGAGCGAAAGTTTTATCAAAATTGATTCAACAGGTGTATGGAGTTATTTTGGTAATCCATTAGATCCTTCTGCAAATGCTTTGGTTTTAAAAGTTCACACCCTCAATATGCCTATGACTTACGGTGGTAAAGTTATTGATTCTTTTAAATTTGTTCAGTCAATTCCAGTTGATACTATCCCATTCCTCGATTCGGTAAGAATTTCTGTTAACGTTATATCATATACCGACGTAGATGCTTGGGGGCAATTGAAATTACCTAATAAAACTTATACAAATTGTTTAAGATTAAAAACGTGGAATGATCAAAAAATAAAAATAGAAATTCATAATACATTCACCAAATCGTGGACAAATGCACCATTTGCTCCACCAAGTCCAAATACAAATCCTTCTTACCTTTTCTTTGCCCAGGGCGAAGGAGACAAAGTATTAGAACTTTCTGCGGATTCAAATAATAATATTTCGCGTGCTGACTATCGCTCAAGTTCTGTATTGGGAATAAACAATGTAATCAGTGCAACGAATACAAATATATATCCTAATCCTGCAAACAATATAATATATATAAATTGCGATGCAAATCAGCAAATAAATATATATAATGCCGAAGGAAAACAAGTATTAAGCAATACCAAATTGTATAAAGGGATAAATACTTTAAATATTGCTGATTTAGAAAATGGAATATATTTCTATCGTGGAATTACTAATACTGGTGGTGCTATAGAAGGTAGGTTTGTGAAGAATTAAAAAAAACATAGACAACAAAAAAGCCACTTCAAAATTCTGAAGTGGCTTTTTTATTTGCAAAACTGTTCACCAGATTATTGGTTATTAGGTTTGGGTGCTTTGTTCGGGCCGCCTTTATGAGACCCTTTGTGGCATTTGCCTTTCTTGCCTTTGTGGCATTGTTTGGCATGTTGGTGTTTTGCTTTTGGACCTGGGCCTGCATTGGCTGCAACACTGAAGCAGGTGAACATAGCTACTAGGGCTAGAATCATTAACTTTTTCATGATTGTTTTTTAATTTATAAATTGTTATTGTAAGCTGGCCACTGCCAAACTTTTTTCTTGTTTTAATCTATGAGTGGGATAGATTGGGATAGTTTAATCTAATGCCGAAACTCAATATATAATAGTCCAAAAAAAGGGGGACTAATCCCGAATGCTTTCGGGATGTAGTTCGGCATTACCATTCTAAAAACTAATCTGCCACAGGCGGAGAACTATTATAGTTTAAGAAATGGTACAAGATAAAATGTAGACTTTATTTTTACATTTCGCTTTCGTGATTTTTGTTTTTGGAAAATGTCCCAAGTATTTGTCCTCCCAGTCCCGAAAGAATTCGGGAGAGGGATCTCACATTGCTGAAAAGTATAGTAAGGTTTTTAAATCGTAGATGTCTCTCCCGCAAGCTTGCGGGACGACATGACAAACTATTAGAAAAGTATACTATTGGCGACTCAATACTTGATACTAGCGACTTGATACTATATACTAGCTTCCTTCTCCGCCTTATACTTCCCTTTGCTTTTTCTAATATTCACAGCCACAACTTTATATTCGGGGCACATGGCTTCACTATCAGCAACGCTGCTGGTGATATCGTTCATGCGTATTTCGGGGAAATGGAAAGTAGAGGATAATATACCAGGCAAAACTTCATCGGTTATATGTGCTTTCACATCAATTTTGCCACGGGCACTTTCTATACAAACCCAATCGCCTTCCGTAATAAAATGCTTGGCTGCGTCAGCAGGATTAATCATTAATGTATCTTCGGTTAATATTTTTGCATTATTGGTTCTGCGTGTCATGGTACCACAATTATAATGTTCCAATTCACGATTGGTTGTTATAATATAAGGAAATTCTTTTTTGTTGATGACCAATTCTTGGCTCTCTTTCCAATCGGCATTTTGGAATTTTCCTTTGCCGCGTTTGAAAGTGTCTATATGCAAAATTTCAGTATCGGAACCATCGGGCAATACAGGCCATTGCTTGCCTTGGTCGCCTAGTTCATTCCATTTAACTCCTGCAAAGAAAGGAACTATTTGTGCAATTTCTTTTAATACAGTTTCGGCATCATAATCAGGTTCGTTAGCACCCATTTTGTTCATGATGTCTATAATAATTTGTCCATCAGGTTTTGTCCCTTCAATGGGTTCGACTACCTGATTTACACGTTGAATTCTGCGTTCGCCGTTTGTAAATGTTCCACTCTTTTCTAAGAAAGAAGCAGCAGGCAAAACTACATGGGCAATCTTCGCAGTTTCGGTCATAAATATTTCTTGTACTACAAGCAAATCCAATTTTCCCAAAGCAGCTTTTACATGATTGGTATTAGGATCTGTTTGCACATTATCTTCTCCCATTAGCCACATAGCTTTCATTTCATTATTCAAACAAGCATCATACATCTGTGGGATTTTTTTACCTACATACATAGGCAATTTTGCATCATAAAAATCTTCATACATTTTATGATATTCAGGATTGGTTACATCATAATAACCTGCACCTTGGTGTGGCTGGCAACCCATATCTGCTGCACCTTGCACGTTGTTTTGTCCACGCAATGGATTTACTCCTACACCACGTCGTCCGATGTTTCCTGTTATCATAGCAAGGTCGGCAATAAGCATAACTGTATAGGTGCCTTGTGAATGCTCTGTAACACCCAAACCATGAAATGACATTGCATTTTCAGCACTTGCATAGGCAATAGCTGCTTTGCGTGCAAGCTCTTTATCAACTCCTGTTATAGTAGAAAGGTCATCTATATTATTTGCAAGAATTTGTTTTTTGAAATCATCATACCCCTCGGTACGTGTTTCGATGAAATCCTTGTCCTCCAAGCCTTCGCTGATGATATAATATAATAACATATTCATCATCGCTACATTGGTCCCAGGTTTTAATTGCAAATGATAAGTAGCATATTTCGCCATTTCTGTTCTACGAGGATCTATTACAATACTAGGTCCTTTCATGGCAAACTGTTTCAATTTTGCACCAGTTACTGGGTGTGCATCGGTAGGGTTTGCACCTATCACCATTATACAATTTGTAAAGTTCAAATCTATTACAGAATTGGTAGCAGCACCTGTTCCAAAAGTACGCTGCATACCAAGAGCAGTAGGAGAGTGGCAAACACGAGCACAACTATCTATATTATTAGTTCCAATAGTTTTTCTAATAAATTTCTGCATTAAATAATTCTCTTCATTGGTACAACGTGCAGAAGAAATTCCGCCTATTTGATCAGGCCCGAAATCATTTTTAATTCTTGTTAATTCATCAGCTATATAGGTATATGCTTCATCCCAAGTTGCTGGAACAAGTTCTCCATTTTTACGAATTAAAGGTGTACGCAAACGTTCAGGATGATTATAAAACGAAAATGCAAAACGCCCTTTCAAACATGTATGGCCTTTGTTTACATCGGCATCAAATGGTGCTTGTATACTTTTTACTTTTCCATTTACCGTAGCAACTTCTAAGTTACAACCCACACCACAATAGGTACATATAGTTCTTGTTGTTTCTGCTTTGGCTATAGATTTCGATTCGAATATATCACTGATAGCAGAAGTAGGACAAGCCTGAGCACAGGCTCCGCAGCTTACGCAATCACTTTCATTAAACGTAACTTCCGATCCTTTTACTATATGACTATCAAATCCACGACCTGCCATACTTAATACAAATTGTCCTTGTACTTCATCGCATGCACGCACACAACGGAAGCAATTTATACATTTGCTCATATCGGAAGTCATATAAGGATGACTCAAATCTTTTTTTCTATCCAGATGGTTTTTTCCTTCGGGATAACGCACATCACGAATTCCAACTTTGGCAGCAACTTCTTGTAGTTCACAATTATTATTTACCTCACAAGTCAAGCAATCTAAAGGGTGGTCGGTAAGTACCAACTCTATAATATTCTTTCTTAACTTTTGTATACGATCGCTCGAAGGATATATATAAGAACCTTCCATAACTGGAGTATGACACGATGCTTGTGCTTTTGCTTGGCCATTTTGCTGTAAAGCTACATCCACGCTGCATACACGGCATGAACCAAATGGCTCCAGATTGGGGGCATCGCATAAAGTAGGAACTAATTCTTCTCCAAAATTTCTTTTAATAAATGATAATATACTTTCACCCGGTTTTATTTCATAGGGCACATTATCTATATATGCTACTTTGATATCGACTGCACTGCCAGCATTATTAGGTAGTGAAGTTTTTTCTTTCATTACTGTTTTTTCATTTTTATCAGTAATTGTATTTATGCTGTCGTTTTTAATTCCCATGATATTATATATTTAAAGCCCCTCTATATCTCCCCTCAGAGGAGACTTATATAGTGGAAACTGTGATGATTCATTGATAGTTTTTAAATTATTTATATTATAGTTATTATTTAAAATAAGGTTTTAATTCATCATCAAAATACATGAGTGCATTTCTGATAGGAAGTGGAACGCCCCCGCCTAAAGCACACAGAGAGCCAATCTCCATGGTCTCTATCAAATCGGTCAATAATGTTTTGTCTATTTTATAATCGCTCGTTCTTGCCTTGTTTAATAATTCCTGACCACGTGTACTTCCCAATCGGCAAGGGAAACATTTGCCACAACTTTCGTGTGCTGTGAATTCAAATAAATGTTCCAAATATTGTATCATAGGAAAACTATTTGGTAAGCAAACTATGGATGCATGTCCCAATAAAAATCCTGTTTGATTGAAACTTTCGAAATCCACTGTGAGTTCATTAATTTTGCTTACGGGAACCATTCCACCTAACGGACCGCCAATATGCAAAGCTTTAATCTCGGCATTAAATCCTTGTCCCAAATCATTTACCACAACTGAAAGTGGTGTACCCATATCTACTTCATATATACCCGGGCGATTGAAAAATCCATCTAAGGAAACCAATTTCGTTCCTGTAGATTTTCCTCTTCCGATGGCTGCAAATTTTTCGCCCCCTTCACGCATAATCCAAGGAACGCATGCAAGTGTTTCTACATTATTTACTACAGTAGGTTTATTGAATAACCCTTGCTGGGCAGGGTAGGGCGGGCGTACACGCACTTCGGGTCTTTGTCCTTCGATAGAGGAAAGTAAGGCAGTTTCTTCGCCACATATATATGCACCTTGTGCTCGGATAACTTTAAAATTATAACTAAATCCAGAACCTAATATATTTTCTCCAATCAGGTTTTTCTCTAATAGTTTTCCAAGTTCGTCTTCTATAATATCGATACTTTCGGGATACTCACCACGAATATATAATACTCCCGTAGCTGAACCAATGATATAACCAGTAATAATCATACCGAGCAAAACTGCATGTGGCCTTTGCTCGAGCAAGTACCGGTCGCTATAAGCACCAGGGTCGCCTTCATCGGCATTGCATACTACAAATTTGGTATTGCTGGGTGTATTTTTACAACTTTCTAATTTGAACGACATGGGGAAACCTGCACCACCTCTGCCTCTCACACCCGATGTTTTGAGTTCAGCCAATAATTCCATGGGGGTTTTCTTCAGACAATCAGCCAATATTTTATAGAATTCATCAATACCCGGAAATTCTTCTGTGAGCACTGGAGTACCTAATGATTCCACATGATATTCATCTGTTGGTTTTGCTTCTCCTTTGGTAATTTGTTCGATTTGTTCGATGGCATCGCCTGAATAATTTTTTCCATCATAATAGAATGAACTGTTTTCGTGACAGCGGCCAAGGCAGCACATTTCACCAATTTCATTCGCGGCAAAATGTTTCTCTATTTTTTCGTGAACTTTGTCCTGTGTTCCAGCAGTCATGCAGGAGCTGCCATTACAAATATATATCTTTTTGCCTTTGTTTGCTTCACGGGTAAAATCGTAAAACGACGCACTGCCATATACATTGGCTTTACCTATAAGAAACTCATCGGCTAGTTTTTCTAAGTCTTGCTTGTTCGGCGTTCCTTCTGATTTTGCAAGTATTCCAAGTTCTTCAAAAAGATTTTCCTGTAGGCCCTTTCTGCCTGATAATTCACTTATATTCTTCGACATTTCTTATAATAAAAAGAGGATTTATTTTGATTGCGATTTATTGATATTTCAAAACAAAAATACGCAATTTTTGCAATATTTCTATTTTTTGTTTACTGGGCAAATTTAATGATTTTTAATCCTATTGGTTTTGCAGAATTTAAAGGTTATGCACAGGGTGTAGATTTGTGTAGACCGTTTCTGTCATTACTCAATACACTGGTTGTATAACTCCTTATATGGTGGGCGATAGAACAGACATTGGCAAATCTAAAAGTTATATGTTTTAATTTGATCCTTAACGAACCTTTCAAATAATCTTTTTGTTGAATCGGGGGCGTTTAGAGTCTTTAATAAACTATCAGTTATATTAAGGTTTTCAGCTATATCAACAGTATTATTTGCCATTAGCCTTTTCCCATTCAATTGTAATAAAATGCAACTAGATGGATAAGTCTTTTCAATATGATATGAATCCAATTTCAATTGCTTAAACTGAATTTGGTGCAGATGTATTAGTTTGTTCAACTATCAATTTGTTCATGCCTGGCTATATATTTTTTAACAATTTTTATTGAACTGCAATTAGCTAGCAGCAACTAGATTATGCACATCCGGATTATTCTATTCATAATTTTTGCAATGATTTTCCATACCCACATTTGCGAATAATACCAATTCTTCGTTATCATTCGGTAGCGAAATATTTTTTTAAAATCGCAATCCTAATTTTTCAAGTAGCTTAGGAGATTGTTTGTTTTCCTTCATTGTAATAGCAACAATTCTTTCATTTTTCAAATTTTAAAAAGCATCATCCAAAATTGCTTTTGCCGATTCATACGCATATCCTTTTTCTTCATATTCTGGCAAAAAAGCAAAGCCGATATCATTATCCTCCAACCCCTCTCTTTTCAGCAAACCACAAATCCCAATTGGGGTATCATTATTTTTCAATGCCACTTTGTATAATCCAAAGCCATGAATTTCATAGCTTTTTATTGGGCCATTGATAATATAATTTTGGGCATCATCCAAATTCTTAATATCCCTGTCGCCAATATATTTAAGCCAAGTAGGACTGTTCAGAAGTTCGAAAATAAATTGGCTGTCATCTGCCTGCAAAGCCTCGATACTTAATCGTTCAGTAACTCAATGCCCGCAAATGTCGGGATTACTTAGAACTTTAGGAGAAAATGAAACATATATATGCTCAGAACATATTATGAACTAAGATGTCCGAGTCACCCTGCAAGCTTGCGGGGCCGCCAACCACAACCCAAGCAGAAAATGACAATGCATCTGGATTTTAATTTGACACAGGAAACTGAATGGCCACAATATATTTATGCCCCTTATCTGACATAGTTTCAATTACTTTAAAATATTGAAGCAACCCTTTGTAAAAAAAATTGTCTATTAAACTTAAGCAATTACTAAAACATGAAAAAACTCATTTACGCAATCCTAATTTGTTTCGTTTCTCTCACTACCTTTCAAAAAGCAAAAGCACAAGTTTGTTGGGCAAAGGCAATCCCTTATGCAACTTTTTGGGACAGTTGTTCCAATAATAAAGCATCACTCAACGCTTATATCTATTTCAAAGTAAGCACAAGCTGTTTTAAATATGAATGGACAGTAAACGGAAATGTGGTGGATAGTAACTATCTGCTGCATTATAATATTACCCAAAATGGTTCTTACAATGTTTGTATCAAAATAAAAGATACCTGTAATAATTGTGATACCACCATTTGCAGCAAACGCACGATTACCTGTTTTAACTCAACTTGCAACTGGGCTGCCCGTTATCCCAATACTTATTTTAAAGACACTTGTTATAGTGACACTGGAAGGTTGACAGGATATGTTTCTTTTAATAGCAATTTAAGTAAATGTTTTAAGTATGCATGGACACTAAATGGGAATAGCATTGGCACAAATTCATTATATATTTTATATAATGTTACACAAAACGGAACTTATAACCTTTGCTGTAAAGTAACCGACACCTGTAATAATTGTGATACAACATTTTGTAGTAGCCGTGTTATTAGTTGTATCAGTAATAAAACTTGTAACTGGGCAACACGAAATCCTTATGCAACTTTTTGGGACAGTTGCACAAGCGGTGCCCAATCGTTGAATGCATATATAGTATTTAAAAATTACAGCACCAGTTGTTTCAAATATAAATGGAGCGTTAACGGAACTTTAGTAGATAGTAATAAATATATTTTCAACTATCAAATTACACAAAATGGTACCTACGAATTATGTGTAAAAATAATTGATACCTGTAATAATTGTGATACCACCATTTGCAGCAAACGCACCATTACCTGTTTTGGTAATAACTCAACTTGCAATTGGGCAAGTAGATATCCATATTTAAATCACTTTGATACCTGTACCAGCACGGTGCAATCGCTTAATGCTTATGTAGCTTTTAAATATAGTACAAGTTGTTTTAAATATCAATGGACTGTAAATGGGAATAGTGCCGGCACCAATTCGAATTATATTAATTATTCAATCAAACAAAATGGTACTTATGAAGTATGTATTAAAATAACGGATACTTGCAATAAATGCGATACCACTATATGCAGCAAACGCACTTTCAGTTGTTTTGGTAACAATTCTAACTGTAATTGGGCTAGTAAGTATACATATACCTATTTCTGGGATACCTGTAATAATACAACCCAGTCGCTAAATGGTTATGTATCTTTCCAAAGCAGTAGCAGCAGTTGCTTCAAATATTTGTGGACGGTGAATGGGAATAAGGTCGGGACTGGATATAAATTTAATTATCCTATCAGCCAAAATGGTTATTATAATGTGTGCATAAAAGTAATGGACACCTGCAATAATTGTGATACCACCATTTGCAGCAAACGCAACATTACCTGTATCGGTAGCAGCTCGAAATGCGATTGGGCAAGTCAAAAAGTATATACATATTTCTGGGATACTTGTAATAATACCACCCAGTCGCTCAATGGATATGTATCATTCCAAAACAGTGGTAGCAGTTGTTTCAAATATTTGTGGACAGTAAATGGAAATGTTGTGGGCAAGGGGCTTAAATTTAATTATCCAATAAGTCAAAACGGTTATTATAATGTATGTTTAAAAATTACGGATACTTGTAATAATTGTGATACCACTATTTGCAGCAAACGCTCAATTACTTGTTTCGGAAGTAGCTCTACTTGCAATTGGGCCAGTAAATACCCTTATGTATATATTTGGGATAGTTGTAATTCTAAATCAAATACAATCAATGCCTATGTTTCATTTAAAGCGAAAGGATGTTTTAAATATCAATGGAAAGTTGCAGGAAACAGTGCAGGTAATGACTATTTAATGCAGTATGCTATAACCAAAAACGGGACATATATAGTATGTGTGAAGGTAACCGATACCTGCAATAATTGTGACACCGTTATTTGTGTTTCGCATGTGGTAACCTGCTTTACCAATAATACTACCTGTAACTGGGCATCTCGCTACCCCTATACTTATTTTAAAGATACGTGTAAAAATGGCTCTGCTAGTTTGATAGGAAATATTTCATTCAATAGTAATTTAGCCAAGTGTTTTAAATATCAATGGTCAGTGAATGGTTATGATAAAGGTACTAATATAGCTTACTTTAATTATTCAGTTACACAAAATGGCACTTATAATATTTGCGTGAAAGTAACCGATACCTGTAATAACTGCGATACCACTTTCTGCAGTTCACTTGTTGTCACTTGTTTAGGAAACAGTAACAAATGTAATTGGGCCAGTAAAACACCTCATGTATATGTGTGGGATAGTTGTAAATCAAGTATATCTTCTGTGAATGCCTATGTGTCGTTTAAAGTAAATGGATGTTACAAATACCAGTGGACTGTAAATGGAAACAGTGCAGGCAATGGTTATATACTGAAATATGCAATTTTTAATAATGGCACTTATAAAATATGTGTGAAGGTGACTGATACTTGCAATAATTGCGATACTACCATATGTACTTCACGTACCATTAATTGCTTTAATGGACTCAACTATATAGACCAAACAGAGGGAATAAAAATATATCCTAATCCTACACAAGGTATCGTTAAACTTGAGTGGAATAAAGGTAATAGCTCTTATGTAATATATAATGTTGCGGGGCAAAGTTTATCAACAGGCAACTTAACCAATGGGGCTCAAACGCTTGATTTATCAGCATACCCAACAGGCTTATATATTTTACAAGTAAAAACAGCCGATGCAAACATAAGCAAAAAGATATTCTTGCAAAAGGACTAAGAAGGCAGCGAATAATAAATAATTAATTGGAAAAAGTCAGGCATTTATGTCTGGCTTTTTTTGTGCGAATCGGCGAAGTTGTGTCGAGTGGAAAACACCCGAAACTGCACAATAGCATTCTGCTCCATACAGCTATGATGCCTTAACTTTGTAACGATATACCACAATGAAGAACCTTTTTTGTTCCCTTTTCAATTTATATAAATCCGTCCATACCACTATTGTTTCCATTAATTTCAATTTGAATTCTAAGGTCACCTTCTTTTCTATTTTTGTTAGCTTCTATATTTTTGTCTTCAATCTGTTTTTCAATTTCGAAACAATGATAATGATAAATTGGAATTAAAATAACAGTTGCCATATTTCGAATGTCGCCAGTATCAATATATAATTATACCATTCTTAAACTAAAATAGTCTTTGGACTATTTTAGTTTAAGAATGGTAATGCCGAACTAATCCCGAAAGCATTCGGGATTAGTCCCTTTCTTTTGGACTATTATATATTGAGTTTCGGTATAAATTTGAACCCATAAGGACAAGAGGTATTATATATAATACTTTTTTCAAAGATTCTTAAAAGGATCAGATGACTTTTAATAATACCAAAGGTACGCTGCTCATAACTGCTATTCGTCGCGGCGAACTAACTTCTAACTTCCAGGTATAAAGTACGCGTCAGCACTTTTAACTTCCTACCGCTTTGTACTTTTATAGCCGTAAGTGTCCCCCATTCTCAGCGTCGAACCAAATCCACTACCTTATCAAATGCACCGTACCATTATAATGAAACCATTTACCTTCAAAGTTTCTGATATTCACTTGGTATACATATACATCTACTTGGCATTCCTCATCTTTAAATTTTCCATCCCATCCAGGTAAGCGGTCTTTTGAGTAGAAAACATTTTCGCCCCAACGATTAAAAATATATATTTCAAACTCACTATAATTACTTGCCTCAACCCAAAAACGGTTGTTCTTAATGGGGCCAAATGGATCGGGCGTAAACGCATTGGGTATAAATACGAGCATCTCAGGCCCTATACGCACAGTCTGTTCGGTTGAGTCCACGCAGCCATATTCGGTGGTGGCTTTCATAAAAACTATATAAGTTCCTGTATCGGTATTTGCATACCAATAGGTTGGATTTTTATCGGTAGAGGTTCCATTTAATGGGTCACCGAATTTCCATTCCCATTTGGTACTGTCAGTTACAAATTTACTTAAATTAGCAAATCTAATTCGGGGCAATGCAATGGTAGCTTTTCTAGGTTTGGGTTCGAAGTCGGCAATGGGGTTTGGATAAACTTCTACTATATTATTCCATACCATAGTGCTATCGCAACCTTGTGGCGATGTAACTGTTAATGTTACAGTAAATTTAATTACTTGATTGGTTTTATTAATATATAAATGTTTTACAGAGTCTTTGTCGGCGGTAGTTGCATTATTTAAAGTACCACTTGCTGGGTCGCCAAAATCCCAAGTATATATACAATTGGGGATTTGTGAACTGGCTGCAAAAACCGCATCTAATGGGGAACAGCTCTTTTGCAAAACCAAAGGTGTAGGAACTGGAACTGGAAAAATAAATACGGTATAAGTATCAATTGCCAAATTGCAGACTCCATTGCCAGTAGTTCTCACTTCTAATAAAAAGAAGCCATTGGTTATATCAGTAGCTGAAGGTATATAACCCGTTATTGTGTCATTTGGTGCAATAAATACACCTCCGCCTGAACTAAGCCAAGCAACCCCACTAGCATTTTTAAAAGTGCAGCCTACGGTAAAACTTTCACCTGCACAAAGTGCATTAACGGGTTTAATTTTGACAATTGGTGGTTCTATCACATTAAGCGTCATAGAGTCCTTGTTTTTACAACCCGTATTTGGGTTAGTATATAAGAAAGTAAGTTTATGTGGACCGATACCCCAGGTGCCTGGACTAAATGTACTATATGGAGCTATGATAGTGTCTATCATCCATACCACCCCAGGATTATTATACATTGGTAAATTCCAAGGTATACTGTCAAAGCATATATCACGGTCAGGTTGGATATCAACTAATGGAACTGGGTTAATTGTAATTTGGAAGGTATCAGAAACGGGGCAACCAAATCCATCTACATAAAATATAAGATTGGAAGCAACAGGCGAAGCTCCAACATTGTTAGGACTTAAAACAAGTGCAGGGTCGAAGGTACCTAATATAGAATCTAAAACTCCTGTGCCATGCCAAGTACCTGTGATGGGGCTTGCCTTGGTAAGTTTCCATAAATCCTGAATACCATCGGTGCAGCATAAAGGACTAGGAATTATTCGTGCAACAACAGGAATTGGTTTTACAAAAAATGAAAGTGTATCAGATGCTTTACATGAGTTAATATCTACATACTCATAGGTGATAATATGTTGGCCTAATCCTGCTAATTTAGGTTTGAAATACCAACTTGTACCAGTCTGCACAATACCATTACCACTCCATTTTTGACCAAGTGTTGAAACAGGATTGCCTCCTGCATTGGGGTAGGCTCGATTGTCAAGTTTCACAGAATCTTGATTGATACAAATACTCAACGGTTTGATTTTTATCGGGGGCAGTGGGTCAACGATTAATTTAATGGAATCAACTTTTTTGCAACCATAATTTGTAAAGCAAGTTATAATACAATAGGGCCCATTTTGTTTGGTGCCCCATGCATAGGTTGCTCCTAATTTTTTGATATCAACTTCATTTTTCACTGTATCCATACATGATTTTAATAAAGAATCAGTAGCCGACCATTGCCAAGTGCAAATGCTCTTGATACTTTGTCCTGTTATGGAGTCATAGGCATTTTTTAAAGTTAGTTTTGTATTATATCCTTTGTCAACACAGCCCTGAAGTATTTCCAAATCCAATTTGGGTGGACTTTTTAAATCAATTTGCACCGTGTCCCAATTTTCGCATGATACATTATCATAAGTATTAATTCCGTGCAAAACCAATTGGGTTGTTGCGGTAAAAGACATACGTAATGAATCACCAATATGTATTAAGTTGCCAGTAGCAAGGTCATACCAAATAATAGAATCGGCACCAGTGGGTTTAATATCTGTATAGTCACCATAGCATTGGTATTTGTCGGGGCCCGCATTTAATTTTACTTTGGGATTAAAGAATGCACAAACTGTATCTCTACCCACGCAGCCCGTTGAATCATAAACGGTAGCGACCAAGGTGATAGAGTCCCACACAGTTATATATCTATTAGTGCCAATAGTAGTATTGGTGGCCATGTCAGTCCATATATAAGCTTTCACATTACCCGTGCCATTGTTATCGCCCGCATCGAAAGTAATACTATCGCCTTTACATACTCTTTTGTCGGGGCCTAAGTATACAGGCGGTGGCGGCATAATAGTCAATATCATAGTATCATACGAAACACAATCGAAACTGTCTTTTACCATACAAGCAATATAAGTAGAATTGAAAGTGTCTATAGCGAAAGTTGATAATGTATCACCCGCTGCTCCAGGTGACCAAAGGTATCTGAAAGGTTTAATACCGTCCGTTACTTTTGCTTTTAATGAAAGGGTTTTACCAGCACATAAGATAGAATCGGGGCCAATATCGACCGATACAAAAGGAGGTATATCTATGGTATCATCATACGCCATGGTGCAGCCATTTACTGTTACCTCACATCGTATAATATGTTGCCCACTTGTATGAAACTGGTGAACTGTATCTTGTACATTATATTTGGAGCCGCCAGGAAAAGGTACAGTCCATTGGTAAGTGAAAATTTCTTTCGCTTTATTGAGATTTAGTGGCGTGGCTTCCATTCTTAAAAGACCGCATGCCAAGTTAGTATATTTTCTAGATGCTTTGGGATTTTTCTTAACCAAGATAGAATAGCTACGCGAGAATTGACCACTAAGTGGACAAGCATCGTCTATTGCTTTCACAGTAAAAAAGTAGGGCGTATTGCTTGCATCTTTATCTACTGTTTGCCAACAGAAATCGAACTCCTGTTTTTTGCTGCCATTGAATTTTGAAGTAAAGGTGCCTTTGGGTATGCCATAATTCCAAGTGAGCCGCACGGTGTCTTTCGAATCTGGGTCGCTCGATTTTATTCCACTGAAACAGATGAGATCGCCTGCACACCCTACCTGCGATGCGGAGGGCAAGCTAGGTGCCTTATTGGTGCAGTTGGCCACAATAATTAATTGCATGTCTCGCCGAGTCAGTCCTATTTGCACCATCTTCCCATTGGAGTCTTTTCGCCATTCTTTCAAATCTATCACCACAACTGCCGATTGTTGTTGCATAGGTTTAAAACATAAGTCACCATTTATTGAATCTAATAACCATCCTTTGCAGGTTTTGTCATTGTATTTTTTTGTGGTGGGGAAACCATCATAGTATAAAGGATATTGGTAAGTATATGAACCTACATAGGTGCATTTAGAATTCAAGGCATTATATGCAGGAGCCATGTGATAGGATATAGAATCAAAGTTGGAAGTATCGCGTGCTCCATTATTGAAACATATACAATTGCCCACACAATACATAGCTACTGGGTCATTGGTTAGTGTAGGAGAATTATTGCAGGGAGTTATACAACGATTAAGTTCAGCATACGAAAAAAAGACTTCCAATGCACAACAAGTATTAATGGCTGCATTGCGGTTAGCCTGAGAGTATGATACCCGAAATTTACAACAATTGGTGCCTGTAAAAACTACCGTTTGTGTGAATATTACTTTTTCAATTCCATAAGCAAACGAACAAGCAGCATTGGTACCATTAGGTTTCCCATCGGCATTGCAATTATTGTGGTCGCATTTAGAGCAACTGGTTTTACAAACTGGGGTAATATCCTTGCAGGATATTTGGGTCATGGTATAACTGGAGGTATACGAACATCCAATTCCATCTATAGTCATTTGTATGGGGCTAAGTTGCGAACCTTTACAGTCTTTAAAAACCCGAATAATAAAATCGAAAGTGTCTTTGCCGCGACATGTATACTCAATGTCAGCCCCCATCATGTGGGTGGCCTTAGTTTCTCTGCATTGGATTATACAAATGAAAAAGAGTAATACAAGTAAATTTTTCTTCATCAAGAAACCTTAATATTCACAATAATTTAACTTCAAATAAACAATTAAAAAACGATTTAACAAAATTTGTTTTAAAACACTATGACTGTTGGTCTGTGCATTAGGTTGCCTAACTGTGTGAAACTAGTCTAAAAAATGAATAAATTCTTTTGATATTTAGCCTGCGTAGTTAAGGCCGATAGATATCCTGCGGTGTAGGACACCTACAGCGAAGAATGAGATTATAGGCACTCAGCGTAATATTTGTCCCAATCATATCCGAAAAACCCAGAATGGAAGGATAGAAAAAATGTTAAAAAAAGGAATAAATCCTCCACTATCTATTTAATTGTATTTGTTTTAGTCTTTTATACTTTCTACTATATACTATCTACAATTCCAAACACTTCCTCAACTATCCTTTTATTATATCTTTCGTAAGTGAAAAGTGGGCCTTGCTTGGTAGCTTCTTTTGAAATGCTTTCCGATAGTGTTCTGTTATCCAAAAGTAATTGAACATTATTTTTTATTTCTTCAGGAGATAAGTTTTGCAATACCAATCCGTTTTGCAAATGTTTAATATATTGCGTAAGTGAGGATACATCAGTAACAATCGGTATGCAACCATGTGCAGCCGCTTCCGAAACTACTTTGGGGAATCCTTCGCTACATTCGGTAGGTAACAATAATAAATGAGCGGCACTATATAATATATTTAATTGTTCACGCCCTAAACTTCCCGTAAGTTCTATTTTTTTTTCTAAGATTGAAATATGTTTTTTTATCTTTTCAAAATCGAGACCATTTCCTGCTAATTTCACCCAACCAATTTGTTCCCAATATTTATCATCTAGCAAAAGTAAACCTTCAATTAAGCGACCCACTCCTTTTGGTATTTCTATACGTCCAACAAATAGTATATTAAGTTTGTCATTAAATTTTTTTGATTCGGCTGCTTTGTTTGCTTTCACTAATTCCTGTTCCGAAAAACAAGGATTTTCAAAAGCCAAAACATGTGGCCGCTGGTCAGGCCATTTCCCATTTATAGTTACTTTACTGTGCTTGAGACGCAGCATGAAACGTTTTTGGATGTCGTATGATTTTGGTGGATTTTCACTGGCCCAGTTGCCTGCGAATTTGTGCCAATAATGTCGTTTATGGTCTATAAAATTATATAAAAGTACTAATAAGGAAGGAATAGATGGAGCACGGGTATGCACATATTTGGCATGCTTCAAATGTTTCCATATCGTGAGCCAATAGGACGGGAGTGCAAAAAGCTGCTTCAATTTATTAACTAATCCATTTCCACCAGATAATTTTAAAGGAATAGCTGTAATTTTCCCAGTACTATCATAACGGCTCCCTCCCAGTAACATATCAGTTCTATTGAAACCAATCCAAGTAATATTTTCAAAAATTTCAGTTAAATGCTCTACTTCACGCAGGGTGGCTTCAAAAATGCGTACACCTTGTCCATCGTGGCACATCGGTGAGTCGCTTATAATTAATAGATGTTCTTTTTTGGGCATTTGTATCATGCAAAATTATGGGGCAGTAGGCGATATAAAAAATAAAGTTATATAACGGTTCACTTTTATATAGGGGCATTGAATAGGAATAAATCCTTTGAGCAAAGCATCATAATAATTGTCAATCTTGGATATATAATACCAATTCTTAATCAAAAATAGTTCTCCGCCTGTGGCGGATTTGGTTTGTAGCATGGTAATGCCGAACTACAATACATTTAGTCCCTTTCTTTTGGACTTTTATATATTGAGTGTCGGTATAAATCATCGAAAACCCTAACGGTGATTCGCCGCGGCCAATCACTGAGTATTTTAATATTTAAACAAAATGAATAAATTCCCAATCTCTCCGCCATTTTGACCTGTTATTAAATTGTTCGCTTACTGTGTCAAAATTAATTGCAGTTTTGTTTTTGAACTTCTTCTGTGTAAACTTTTCTAACAGTCAAACACTTGTGGAGCGGCCTGTATTGCAAAGCATACAAAATATTTTTTTGTGTAAAAGAACAGTTTCTGAAAATAGGAATTATCTTTGTAATATTGAAGCCCGAAACTAATTCAGTGGAATTACGTATATATTTGTAAAAAAAATTAAGATTTATGGAAGCTAAGTTTTCGCCCCGTGTTAAAGATGTCATATCCTTCAGTAGAGAAGAAGCCATCAGGTTGGGTCACGATTTTATTGGATGTGAGCATTTGCTGTTGGGACTTTTGAGAGAGGGTGATAGCAAAGCCTTACGAACCATGCAGGCATTGGATGTGGACATTGTTCGCGTTCGCAAAAATATTGAAGATAATATTCGCCACATGGCCACCGGCCGCATCAGTAATCTGGCCAATATACCTTTAACCAAACAAGCCGAGAAGGTTTTGAAGATCACCTATCTCGAAGCTCGAATTTTTAAAACCGATGTGATAGGTACGGAGCATTTGCTGCTCTCTATCCTTCGCGACGAAGACAATATGGCCTCACAAGTTTTGGGTCAGTTTGCAGTTAATTATGAAATTTTTAGAGCTGCTTTGGAAAATAATATCGCCGATATCAAATCGGAATTGCCAACAGATTCGCCCGATGATTATTACCAGGAGCGTAAGCCCAATGAGCCCAATAAGCCTAGTAAACCCACGGATATTAAATCAAAGACTCCTGTGCTCGATAACTTTGGTCGTGACCTAACCCGTGCAGCCGAAGACGGAAAATTAGACCCCATAGTAGGAAGAGAAAAAGAAATTGAACGTGTATCGCAAATATTATCACGCCGTAAAAAGAACAATCCTGTATTAATAGGTGAGCCTGGTGTTGGTAAAACTGCTATCGCCGAAGGTTTAGCTTTAAGAATATCGCAACGCAAAGTTTCAAGAGTATTATTTAATAAACGTGTAGTTACTTTAGATTTAGCATCATTAGTAGCAGGTACCAAATACCGCGGACAGTTTGAGGAACGCATGAAAGCAGTGATGAACGAGCTTGAAAAATCGCCCGATGTGATTTTGTTTATCGATGAAATACATACCATTGTTGGTGCTGGTGGAGCAAGTGGTTCCTTAGATGCTTCCAATATGTTTAAGCCCGCATTGAGCCGCGGTGAGATACAATGTATTGGAGCTACTACTTTAGATGAATATCGCCAGTATATAGAAAAAGATGGAGCCTTGGAACGTCGTTTCCAAATGGTTTTAGTGGAGCCAGCCACCGAGGAAGAAAGTATTGAGATATTGCAAAACATTCGTGATAAATACGAAGAACATCACTCGGTTTCTTATACCCCCGAAAGTATTATAGCTTGTGTAAAATTAAGTACCCGTTATATGGCAGATAGATTTTTGCCAGACAAAGCAATTGACGTATTGGACGAGGTAGGGGCAAGAGTGCATTTGAACAATATACATGTACCTCAAAATGTATTAGACCTCGAAAAACAAATTGAAGAAATTAAGGTTCTGAAAAACCAAGTAGTGAAAAGCCAAAAGTATGAGGAGGCTGCCAAATTACGTGACCGTGAAAAGAATCTGTTGGAAAGTTTGGATATCGAAAAAGCCAAATGGGAAGAGGAAACTAAGAACCAAAAATTCAATGTGCTTGAAGATGATGTGGCCGACGTTATAGCCATGATGACGGGTATTCCTGTAAAGAAAATTGCACAGAGCGAAAGCAACCGTTTGTTGAAAATGGGTGACGATTTGAAAGCCCGTGTAATAGGACAAGAAGGAGCAATATTGAAATTGGCCAAAGCAATTCAACGTACTCGTGCAGGATTGAAAAATCCCAATAAACCCATCGGCTCATTTATATTCTTGGGACCAACAGGTGTGGGCAAAACAGAGCTTGCAAAAGCGTTGTCGCAATACTTGTTCGACACTGATGACGCAATGATCCGCATCGATATGAGTGAGTATATGGAGAAATTCGCCGTGTCGCGTTTAGTAGGAGCTCCTCCAGGATATGTGGGTTATGAAGAAGGCGGTCAGTTGACAGAGAAAATTCGTCGCAAGCCATACTCGGTAATATTATTGGACGAGATAGAAAAAGACCATCCCGACGTGTTTAACTTATTGTTGCAAGTTTTAGATGAAGGATATTTGACGGATAGTATGGGTCGCAAAATCGACTTTAGAAATACGATTATCATAATGACTTCCAATATTGGTTCACGTCAATTGAAAGACTTTGGCAGCGGTGTTGGTTTTAATACATCTGCCAAAACAGATAATACAGAATCGCATACCAAGAGTGTAATAGAAACAGCCTTGAAGCGTTATTTCTCTCCTGAGTTTTTGAACCGTATTGATGATGTGATTATTTTTAACCAATTGGAGAAGGAGCACATGCTTGCTATTTTGGAAATCAATTTGAAAAAATTGTTCAAGCGTATTGAGCCTATGGGATTGAAAATTACCGTTACCGATGCAGCAAAAGAATTCTTGTGCGAAAAAGGATATGATAGCGATTACGGTGCAAGGCCTTTGGGACGAGCAATTCAGAAATTTCTTGAGGATCCCGTAGCAGAAGAAATGCTTAAGGCTGAAATAAAAGAAGGCGAAATAATAGAAGCTGATTATATAGCTGGGGCTGATGAGTTGACCATTACCATCAACCGCAAAAAGAAAAAGAAAGAGTCGCCCAAAAACGATTAATACTTTTGAAAATTAAAGTACTTTGTATAGGAACCCTTTCGCACAAATACTTGGGCGAAGGGGTTTCTTATTATATACAAAAGCTAAAACATTATGGACGCTTTGAGCTGGTGGAACTGAAGGTACCTAAAAACAAACAAACTGAAGATGCTGCTCAAGTTAAAAAAAATGAATTTGTTTTATTTGGAAAACATATAAACGCAGGCGATACGCTTATTCTACTGGATGATAAAGGGCAACAATTCGACTCGGTGGCATTTGCAAATTATATCCAAGTACAAACAAACCACACGCCGGGGAATTTAGTTTTTTGTATTGGAGGAGCCTTTGGTTTTGATGATGAATTATATAAAATTGCCAAAGCGAAAATATCTTTTTCCAAACTTACTTTTAACCATCAAATTTTCAGGTTGATATTGTTTGAGCAATTGTATAGGGCCTGTTCTATTTTGAAGAATGAACCCTATCATCATGCCTGATCAATCATTTAGTTTTAAACAATTTAGCATAAGGCAAAATTATGCTGCCATGAAGGTAAATACCGATTCTGTATTGCTAGGTGCTTGGGCTGCAAATATGATGGAGGGTGAGGAGCGGAAGTTATTGGATATTGGAACAGGCACAGGATTGTTGTCGTTGATGATGTTGCAGAAAAATCATAATTTGGAGATTGATGCAGTAGAAATTGATTCAGAAGCCTGTAAAGACGCAGCATTTAACTTTCAACAAAATGAAAGCACTATGCGATTATATCATCTAGATTTTGCAGAATTTAAGGAAACAACGCATCAAAAGTATGATATCATTATTTCCAACCCGCCCTATTTCGAACCTATTAATTTAAGTAAAATTAATAATACGCAATGGCCTGATGCACATAGGGCTAAAGCCCGTTTTCATGATTCACTTCCTTTTGAAACTTTGGCTGATGCGAGTAGTTTATTAAACGCGAAGGGGAGTTTTTTTTTGATTATCCCGATGCTGTTTTTACAAGAAATTGAAACTTGCTTTAAGAATAAAAAGCTCCACAAACAGTATTATACATTTGTGAAAACGATTGAAAACAAAGGAGTGAGCAGGGTTTTATGTAAATTTGGAAAAGATGAGGTCCAATTCGACCAAGACCAATTAATTTTGTACCATCAAAACATTATCAAAACTTCCGCTTACGAAAGCTTGGTAGGAGACTATTATTTGTAATAAAATGGAACTAAAAGAACATATCAAAAACATGTGCTTATATAACCAATGGGCCAATGAAAAGTTGTTTGGTGCAATTCCTTTGGAGCTTGCTGATGTGGAAATTAATAGCAGTTTTAGCAGTATACGAAAAACTGTTTACCACTTGTGGGATGCGGAAACAGTATGGCTTGAACGGCTAATGGATAAGCCATTGACCCCGTGGCCCGCCACTGCAAATTATACAGGTACTTTTGCAGAATCGTTCACATATATAAAAGAACAAGAAAACACTTACATACAATTTATCGAACAAGCAGATTTATCGAATAGGATTACCTATAAGAATTTAAAAGGAATTGAGTTCTCTAGTAGTTTTTTTGAAATATTATCGCATGTGGTTAATCACAGTACCTTTCATAGGGGACAACTTGTTACGATGCTGAGACAAGCTGGTGTAACACAGATTCCGGCTACAGATTTAATCGCATATTATAGAAAATAGTATTTTGCAAAAAAACGGAATCATACCTTCAAATCCCTTGTTTTATAATATCCAAAATAAAACAGTATTATATACCAAAGATTTGCCTAAACATAATGGGCCTTATGATTATAGAGCTATATGCATTTATGCTGCTTGTGGTTTTTTTATGGATGATGATACATACTATACCGATATTAAGTATGTAAAGCCTGCTTCTAAATATTCGATAAATGATGGCCTTATAACCATAGAAGATAAACCCTATTTCGAGTGGTATTATAAACCACGAGATATCACTTTGGGCCAAGCTGTGGAAGAGTTTACTGAACTGTTTCACGATATATTAAATACAAGCACAAAAAATAAAAAAATCATACTTCCTTTGTCAGGGGGATTGGATAGCAGAACTTTGGCAGCGGGATTGAAAAACCACCCGCATCTTTGGAGTTATTCCTACGGATTTAAAGGGGGAATAAAAGAAACACAGTATAGCAATAAAATTGCAAATGCCGAAAAATTTGCCTTTAAAGCTTATGAAATAGAGGAAGGATATTTATGGAACTCGATAGAGAAATTGGCTGTGATAAATGGCTGTATGAGTGAGTTTACCCATGCACGACAGATGGCTGTGATTGATGATGTGAGTAAACGCGGCGATGCATTTGTGCTAGGGCATTGGGGTGATGTATTGTTTGATGGCATGGGTGTTCCTGATAATTTGAGTTTCGATGAACAGGTATCTATCTTATACAAAAAAGTATTGAAAAAAGGTGGAAGGGAATTGGGAATGGAACTTTGGCGTTTGTGGGAATTGGAAGGAGATTTCGATACGTATTTAAAAGAAAGACTCAATTCAGCTTTAGATAAAATAAAGATTGACAATTCAAACGCAAGAATACGTGCATTTAAATCTACACATTGGGCACCGAGATGGACAAGTACCAATTTGCAAATATTCTCCCGCAATAGCGAAAATATATTGCCCTATTATAATGACAGAATGTGCGAGTTTATTTGTGGAATCCCCGAGGACATTTTATGTGGAAGGCAAGTGCAAATCGAATATCTCAAAAAATATGCACCAGAATTGGCTAAAATAAAATGGCAAGCTTACGATTTGAATTTGTACAGTTATAAGCGTTTCTATCATTGGAGTAACATACCCAATAGGGCTTATAATAAAGTTTGCAATATAATTCAAAAGCCTAAAATTTTAAGGAATTGGGAATTGCAATTTGTAGGCGATAAAAATGAAGCTAAATTGCATGAATATATATATTATAAATCACTTCAGCCATTAGTCAACGAAAATGTGGTCAAAAAATTCGAAGCTTTATTCCACCACGAACCTATTAAATATTCGCATGCATTAAGTATGCTTTTAACGCTTTCCTTATTTACCAAGTTAAAAGAAAGTTAAATTTGCAAAAGAAAAAAACTATAGGACTTGTGGTTGCTCAACCACCTATCTATACAGAAACGTTTCTGTTAAGCAAAATACAAAACCTTATTGACGATGGTTTTACAGTAATTATTTTTTCTAATTTAAACCGTAAGAATAATACAAATGCTCCACTATATAGCTCTTATACTGAGTTGCGGTTATTTCAATTATTGTATAAAGTACCCTATATCGCTTTAAAAATTATACAGAATTTCAACACCATTGTGCGATATAAAAAATATATAAAAGAGCTTTATCCATCAACTATGGCTCAATTCAAAAATATATTTTCCAATTTGCATATATTATTCAATCCTGTTAACCATATACATTTTGAATTTTCAGTATTAGCAGTAGGGCGTGAATATGTGGCAAAAGCAATGCAAGCTAAGATGACCGTGAGTTTCAGGGGATATGATGTAAGTATTTCCTTACTTAAAAACAAAGGTTCTTTTGCAACTGTTTGGAAAAATGTTGACGGTGTTCATACCATTAGCAATGATTTGGTAAAACGTGCTCTTAAACACGGTTTGAACCCTAATACACCGGTTACCAAAATTGAACCAGCTATTGATTTGACGAACTTTGCACCCACCAATATTACTTGGGGAAATGTATTAAATATTACTACAACGGGACGAGTATCGTGGAAGAAAGGCTACCAATATGTGTTTGCCGCTTTAACTTTGCTGAAGAAAGAAAATATTGATTTTATATATCATATTATTGGAGGGTTTGAAGAACCAGAAAAAGAAGAGTTCATTTTTTTAGCTCATTATTACCAATTGGCAGATTATATTATATTTCATGATAAAATGGGACGTGAAGAGCTGAATGCTATTTTGGATAAAACCCATATATACTTGCAGTACAGTGTGCAAGAAGGTTTTTGCAACGCTACATTAGAAGCACAGGCCAAAGGCTTACTTACCATAGTGTCCGACGCTGGTGGCTTGCCAGAGAATGTCGTGAATAACAAAACCGGTTGGGTGGTTGCAAAGAGAAATCCAGTTGCTTTGGCAGCTAAGATAAAGGAATTATATGATATGCCCGAAGATAAGAAAAAAGAATTCTCTAAGAATGCGATATTACATGTTTCTCAAAATTTTGATATAAGGAAGCAGCAGGATTTGTTCAGAGAATTTTTTAATATTGCAACTTGATTTAGCATGAGAATTTCCATTTTTGCCAACGAAATACCCGCTACAGTTTTCATAGAAGATTTGATAACAGCACTTGCAAGTCGAGGCCATGAAGTTTTTATTTATGGCAAGTATATAAAAAACCCACATTACGATAATTACCCCAATATCCATATAGTTCATAAACCTAAAACGCAAATAAAAAAGATACTTTATGCCCTGAAGTATTTTTTTAAATTGATATTTACCAAGCCCAAATTATTAATTCATATTATTAAAATATCAAAAGTAAATTCCTTTATAAGGTGGATGCAAAAGTTTAATATGTATATTACTTTGTATGATTGGAATTTGGATATAATCCATATACAATGGGCTAAGTCTGTTACTATACTCGATGAATTGATAAAAGATGGAAAAATAAAAACAGTATTAAGTCTGCGAGGAACCCATATAAATGTTTCTCCCATTGTGAATGAGAAAATAAAAAACGAATTTGAAAAATTGTTCCCGTTCATAAATGGGTTTCATGGAGTTTCGTATGCAATAATTAGTGAATCTCAGAAGTATTATCATAACTTGCCCAATAGAAGTATAGTGGCCTATCCTTCAATATCAAAAGAAACATATAATTTATTTAATATTTCCCAACCTTCAGCAATAAATTTTAACATAATTTCGGTTGGTAGGTTTCATCATATTAAAGGATTTATGTATGCACTGGATGCACTTAAGATATTGATAGACGAAGGCATCCCAGTTTATTATACCCTCGTTGCTTTCGGCACATTGCCCGAACAATTATTATTTCAAATAGAAGACTTAGATTTACATAACCATATACGCATCATACCTAGCTTGCCCCACGATGAAGTATTGGCAGCAATACAAAATGCGGATGTATTGCTATTGTCAAGTATAGACGAAGGCATTCCCAATGTAATTATTGAAGCCATGGCAGTTGGTACACCGGTAGTATCAACTGATTGTAGCGGTATTGTTGAAGTAATTGAAAATGGTGTAAATGGTATTATTACGAAGGTTTGCACTCCTTCTTCAATTGCCCAGGGCTTAACAAAGGTGTATAATCTCACACCCAGCGAACGAGAGCAAATGATTTTGAAAGCCAGAGAGCAGCTAAATGTAAATCATTTGCAAGAAATGCAGTTAAATAATATTGAAAAGTTATATGATTCTGTACTGAACAATTGGAAAGAAACGATATGAAAATTGCTATATATGCTAATGAAATACCGTCTACAGTATTTATAGAGAACTTGATAAAAGGTTTGGCAGAAAGAGGTCATGAGATTTATGTTTATGGCAAATATAAAAAGAATCCTCACTATGAAAAACATCGGAATATCCATATTTTAAAGGAACCCATTTCGAAAATACAAATGGTATTTTATGCCTTGAAATATATATTTAAGTTTTTGTTTACAGCTCCTAAAACACTGATTTATCTTTTAAAAACAAGCAAAGACAAAACATATTTATCATGGATTTATCGTTTTAACTTATATGCTACTATTGTTCACTTGGAGGTAGCTATTTTTCACATCCAATGGGTTAATTCTATTGTATATATTGATACATTGATAGAAAATAAATTAGCAAAAACTGTTGTTAGTTTAAGAGGGACACATCTAAATGTAACACCACTATACCAAGAAGAATGCAAACAAAGTTATGTTAGGTTATTTCCTAAAATAGATGGTTTTCATGCAGTATCGCATGCCATTATTAACGAAGCAAAAAAGTACGATGCTACTGTTGAGGAGCGGGCACATGTTGCCTACCCGGCAGTAACTGATTCTACCTTAAGCAAGTTCACGATTGCAAAAAAACGAAATGAAGGTGTTTTTAAAGTAGTATCTATAGGGAGGCACCATTGGAAGAAAGGATACACCTATGCATTTGATGCGATCAAGATTTTAAAAGACAATAATATTCCAGTGGAGTATACCATTGTGGCTCAAGGCACACTTGATGAACGGTTATTGCATCAAATAAAAGAACTGGAAATTCAGGATTGTATTATAATAACGGGAGGATTATCGCACGATAAAGTATTGGAAAAAGTACAGAAATCGGATGTGTTTTTGTTACCTAGCCTTGAAGAAGGTGTTGCCAATGTGGTACTTGAGGCTATGGCAGTAGGCACCATAGTGGTATCAAGCGATTGTGGAGGTATGCTTGAAGTAATAAAAGAAGGTGTAAATGGTTATATAACAAAGAGTGGATATGCAGAGCAGCTTGCGGAGTCACTACTAAAAGTATATCAGTTAAATGAAGATGAAAGCGTAAAAATGATTACGAATGCCTATGAAACCATTGTAGCAAAGCATACCCTCAATACACAATTGAACGAAATGGAGATATTATATCAAAATGTAATACAATCTTGAAGATAAAAAAGAAACATATCGGCATAGTGGTAACCAAACCGCCCGTTTATTCAGAGCAATTTTTGAAAGACAAAATTAGTGGGTTGTTGCAATCGGGATATCAAGTAACGGTATTATCAAACGCACATATTCCGCACCAAAAAGAATATAAGATTGTATATGCCTTAAGTTCACAACCTATATTGTCAATATTGAAGAGTTTACTATATAATATCTTAAGAGGCCTGTGGTTTTTGCCCATATTATTTCGATATTATAGAATAAGCCGGGGAGAAGGTAATTCATGGAGAAAAACTGGGAAATATTTAATATCAAACTATCATATATTAACGCAAAAAATAGATTGGTTACATTTTGAATTTTCAGGATTGGCATATAATAGAGAATATGTGGCCAAAGCTATTGGGTGCAAAATGAGCTTGAGTATTAGAGGGTATGATATTGCGATATCGCCATTAAAAAATAGTAAAGTACACTCACAGGTTTGGAAATTCACCGATAAAGTTCATTCGATTTCTGATGATATTACCCATTTAGCTTACCAGCAAGGAATGCCTCATAATATGCAAGTAAATAAAATTTATCCAGCAATTGATACGCATTCTTTTTCACTGAAAAAGAATATCGGTAGCATTAGTAACCCACTTAAAATTGTCTCGGTGGGCAGGTTGCATTGGAAAAAAGGATATAATTATACACTTTTGGCCTTAAAAGAATTGAAGAATAATCATATAGAGTTTGACTATACCATTATCGGAGCTGGTAAGGCCAAAGAAGAATTAATATATATAGCTAATCTACTCGAATTACAAAATGAAATAAACTTTGTAGGCGAAATTCAACATTCTCAAATACCTACTTATTTAAAGCAATCGGATATTTTTATACAGTTCAGTGTACAGGAAGGTTTCAGCAATGCAGTACTTGAGGCACAATCATGCGGTTTATTAGTAGTTGCTTCTGACGCTGAAGGATTGCAAGAAAATATTATACATAACGAAACAGGTTGGATTGTGAAACGAAGAGATTTCAAAGGATTATATAAGCAACTCAATGAGATTATAATGTTACCCGCTGAAATCCGCAAACAGATTGCTATTCATGCATCTGAACGGGTAAAAACAGATTTTGATATTTCTTTACAAAACAAATTATTTGATGAATTCTTTGCCTGATAAACAATATATAGCATTATCAACTTACGATCATATTCCCTACAGCGATGCATGGAAAATACAAGAGGATTTGTTCAATAATAAAGTACAGTCAAAAATACATAACCGCACTGCTGCAATACTAGAGCCTATTTCGCACGACTTAATACTTTGTACACATCCACATGTATATACATTGGGTAAAAGCGGGCTGATGAAACATTTATTATTGAATAATGAAACGCTAAAACAATATGATATAGAATTTTTTAATACCAACAGAGGTGGCGATATTACTTATCATGGGCCAGGACAAATAGTGGGCTATCCAATTTTAGACCTCGATCAGTATTATACCGATATTGGTCGGTACTTGCGTGATTTGGAAGAAATTATTATTAGAACTATTGCACATTATAATATAATAGGAGCTCGAATACCGGGGTTGACTGGCGTGTGGCTTGATATAGATTCGGATAACCCAAGAAAAATATGTGCGATGGGAATTAGGGCAAGTCGCTGGATTACGATGCATGGTTTTGCATTAAATGTAAACACCGATTTAAGTTTCTTCAATCACATAGTTCCTTGCGGCATTACCGATAAAGGCGTAACCTCTATTGAAAAAGAAACGAAAAAAAGTGTGGATGAAAAAGAGGTGCAGGCTCTCATCATTAAGTATTTCGAAGAAGTGTTTGATAGCAAGGTTGGCTGATAACCAAAGGGATAACTCAAATTTAAAATTTCTTTTGTCATAACGGCTGCTTAACCTAATTTTGCACTCGGAGAGATGGCAGAGCGGTCGAATGCGGCAGTCTTGAAAACTGTTGACTGTCACAGGTCCGGGGGTTCGAATCCCTCTCTCTCCGCCAAACATTTTTCCCGCACGAAAGTGCGGGATTTTTTGTTTAAAAAAAATTGCAAAGCTTGCTTTAGCAAATTTTTTTAAACAAAAAATCCTATTCACGCAGTGAATAGGAAAAAATGTTTGAAGCCACCCCCTCAGGGATCACGCAGTAATCCCATTCTATATGTATTTTTGCAAAGCTTGCTTTAGCAAATTTTTTTAAACAAAAAATCCTATTCACGCAGTGAATAGGAAAAAACGTTTGAAGCCACCCCCTCAGGGCAATGTCATTAAGTTAAGCATTTAAAAGGCTGGTTTAAAGTTAGTAAAGGTCTTGTGTTTGCTATTGGATTGTATGTTCTTTCGAACTCTTGCAAAAGATCTCCCTTTTCTTACGGGCAATGTATATCTTATAAAATGTTCATGCCGTGGGTTTCATATATATAATGGCAGATGTTTGCTCGCTCTCTATAAACGATTTGATTATATTGGTCGACTCTTTCGCTCTTATAATATATTTCCTTTCTATTTCCTGCCATTGGTGTAAAGCCGCCATTTTATAGTTGCTAAAATTCCTATCATATATCATCACCATATCTTCTTCTATAATATTAGTGATATTATGTGCCATCTTCATTTCACCATATCTGTATGGCTTTATTTGAGAGGACAATATGATTTTGTTAAGTACATCATAACAATAAAACGTTTTTGCCAACACAAATGATTTCTCCTGGTTGCTCTGCCCCCCAAAATAATCGCTGAGTGCAGGGGTATTGACCAGACTCACCGATGAGCCATCCCCAGCAACCAACCTATATCCTTTCCAACGTTTTATATCAGTGCTATATATATAATAACTTCTGCATAGAACCATGTTCCAATAGTAAAAAAACAAAGGTTCGAGCTTTATTCGCTGCTGTGTAAAAGCACTGACAGAACAGGGCATCGGCACATTCAGTTCATCAAAAAAATTCTCTATCTCAACACTCAACGTTTTCTTGCAGAGACGAGCAATCAACAAGGTCAATTTGTCAAAAGAAAGTTTTCTCTCTTTGGTGAAATCTTTCTCCGACCTACAGAATTTGTCTAGGATTTCTCGGTTATCAGTTACCAAAGAAACAATTTTTTTTAGTTCACTAATAATTTTTATATTTGCATCAAACATAATAGGGTTGCGGCTGTGTTTTAAGTTTCGCACCTCAAAACTAGATGTTGCAGTCCTATTTTTTATACAATTCCCTTAACTTAATGACATTGCCCTCAGGGGTCACGCAGTAATCCCATTGTTTTGGAATTATGTAGTGATTATATATGGATATGTAGTTTTTGATTTGAATGGTATTCTTCCCTTTTTTCTCTTCAATTTTACGAAAAATTAAAATTGTAAAATATTGATAACTATTATATTGTAAAAAAATAGTGGACAAATATGCAATTTGATTGCGGATTTGTCCAATAATTGTTTTAAATTTGTGGTATGATAAATCGTAAGATAAGTAATAAAATCAAGCAGTTAGCTACCAAGTTTCCTGTTATTACGGTGACTGGGCCTAGGCAATCAGGTAAGAGTACGTTGGTAAAAAAGCTATTCTCAAAGCTCCCTTATGCTACGCTAGAAGACCCTGACGTGCGTTTGTTAGCTACAAACGATCCCAGAGGTTTTTTGAACAACTACCCCAAAGGAGCTATACTAGACGAAGTACAACATGTGCCACAATTGTTTTCTTATATACAAGGAATTGTAGACGAAAAAAACAAGGCAGGGATGTTTGTATTAAGTGGTTCTCAAAATTTTTTGTTGATGGAAAATATCACGCAAAGTTTGGCAGGTCGTACCGCAATTTGTCAATTATTACCATTAAGCAAAAGCGAATTGCAGAAAGCTAAAATACCTACAAAGGACATTAATGAACTTATATATACTGGTTTTTATCCTCGTATATATGATAAGCAAATTGACCCACATGATTTTTATTCGGGATATGTGCGTACTTATTTGGAAAGAGATGTACGGCAAATTAAAAATATTACTGACCATAGTTTGTTTGTGAAGTTTTTAAAAATGTGTGCAGCTCGTGTAGGCAGTGTTTTGAATTTACATAGCTTGGCCAATGATTGCGGCATCTCGCCCAATACTGCCAAAGCTTGGTTATCGATTTTGGAAACAGGTTTTATTATACATTTATTGCAGCCTTATCATAATAATTTTAGCAAAAGATTAATGAAAAGTCCCAAGATATATTTTTATGATACGGGCTTGGTTTGTTATTTATTGGGATTAGATAAAGCCGACCAAGTGGCTACTCATTTTTTGCGTGGTGGTTTGTTCGAAAACCTTGTAATTGCTGATGCTTTGAAACACTATTATAATATAGGAAAGCAATCACCATTATATTATTGGAAAGATAAAACACATAAAGAAATAGATATAATTATCGACAAAGGAAATAGAAAAGCTATACCTATTGAAATCAAATCTGGGGAAACAAGAACGAATGATTATTTTGCAAATTTTGCCTATTGGAATAAAGTTTCTGACGTAAAAATACCAACAAATTCGGTGATATATGCAGGGGCTAAAAAAGTGACAACTTCAGCGGGAACCTTTGTCCCGTTTGCCACTTACGAATCCTTATTGAAATAGAAAATGGACAAATCTGCAATTTGATTGCGGATTTGTCCATTTATGGTATAAAGACAAAAGTATATAATAAATCTTTTTACTTTAGACTGTTTTATTATACCAATTCTTAAACTAAAATAGTTCTCCGCCTGTGGCGGATTTAGTTTTTAGAATGGTAATACCGAACTACTCCCGAAAGCCCCGCTTAATCCCGATAATTAGCGGGATGCGGGAGGAGTAGTCCCTTTCTTTTGGACTATTATATATTGAGTGTCGGTATTACTTCTTCATCTCACTATAATACTTATAGAAATAAGGAATGGTTTCAATACCTTTATAGAAATTGAACAAGCCATAACTTTCGTTGGGGCTGTGCAATGCATCTATATCCAAACCAAATCCCATCAATACAGATTTTACGCCCAATTCTTTTTCGAACAAAGCTACAATAGGTATAGAACCACCACCACGAGTTGGTATAGGTTTTTTGCCGAAGGTAGTTTCCATAGCTTTGGCTGCTGCGTTAAATTCTATAGAGTCGGTAGGGGTGAGGACAGGCTCGCCACCATGGTGTGGACGAACTTGTACGGTAACACCTTTGGGAGCGATACTTTCAAAATATTTGGTAAACATTTCGGTAGTTTTTTCACTGCTTTGTTTGGGAACTAAACGCATCGAAATTTTTGCGAATGCTTTTCCTGGTAATACAGTTTTTGAACCTTCACCGATATAGCCACCCCATATTCCATTACAGTCTAAAGTAGGACGTGTGCCAGTGCGTTCCATCGTTGTATATCCTTTTTCGCCCCATACTTCAGCAATACCCAACTCTTTTTTATATGCTTCCAAATCGAAAGGAGCTTTATTTAATTCTGCCCTGTCTTCTGCAGAAACTTCTAATACATCATCATAAAATCCGGGAATAGTTATATGGTTATTTTCATCGTGCATACCTGCAATCATTTTGGCCAATATATTAATTGGATTTGCAACAGCACCACCATATACACCACTATGCAAATCTTTGTTAGGCCCTGTTACTTCTACTTCTACATAGCTTAGTCCGCGTAGGCCTACATCAATACTTGGGGTATCGTTGCCTAGCATAGAAGTATCAGATATTAATACTACATCAGCTTTCAATCTTTCTTTATTTGCGATACAAAATATTCCCAAGTTTGCACTGCCTACTTCTTCTTCGCCTTCTATCATAAATTTCATATTGCATGCCATCGTATTGGTTTGCATCATGGCTTCAAAAGCTTTTATATGCATATACATTTGTCCTTTGTCGTCGCAGGCACCGCGGGCATAAATGCGTTCGTTTCGTATGGTAGGTTCGAAAGGAGGTGTTTCCCAAAGCTCCAAAGGAACGGCTGGTTGCACATCATAATGACCATAAACTAATACAGTAGGCAAAGATGGGTCTATCATTTTTTCACCGTACACAATGGGGTAACCAGCGGTTTGACAAACTTCAACTTTATCGGCACCGGCGGCTAATAGTTTATCTTTTACAAATTCAGCAGTCTTGTGCACATCGTCACTGTATGCTGCGTCAGCACTGATGGATGGGATACGAAGTATTTCAAAAAGTTCGTCGAGGAAACGTTGTTTGTTGGTTTCTAAATATTGGGTGGTTTGCATAATATTATTTTTTGTGCAATATTAGTACATGTATCGCTAATTTTTAAATACATTTGCCCCAAATGAAAATCACCTTATTAGGCAACGGGAAAATGGCAAACATGCTAGTGCAAAAACTTTTGCAGAAGTCGGTGAACATTGAGCTATGGGGCAGAGATATACAAAAAGTGAAATCATTATTTGGGAGTTTGCCTATTCAAATTATTGAGAATTTGGAAGTGGCAGGACTAGAAAGTGATGTAATTATACTCGCAGTTGCCGATTCAGCCATTGAAGAAGTTGCAAATAAACTTGGCAACAGAGATTGTTTGGTGATACATACTTCGGGGGCAACGAGCATGGATGTATTATATAAATTTAAAAATAGTGGTGTGTGGTGGCCGCCAGCATCGGTGCAAATGATTACCGCTGATATATCTGAATTTGCGGCTTGTGTGGAAGCAAATAGTAAAGATAATTTGCAAAGTATTATATCTTTTTCTGAGATGATAGGCATACAAAATATATTTGAATGTGATAGTTTCAAACGTTTGCAAATGCACACTGCTGCGGTGTTTGCCAATAATTTTACTACTTATATTATATTGAGATTGCGTGAATATTGCGAGCTACATAATATTCCTATTGATATATATAAACCGATGCTGAAGCAAGCCATGGGGACTTTTTTCGAGAACAATCCCAATAATTTAACTGGGCCAGCATCACGAGGCGATAAGTTAACGCTTAAGAAACATATAGAAACTTTAGAAACCGAAACTGAGATGAAAAATATCTATGCTTTTTTAACTAATAGTATTTTAGCGTACAAGAATTTTGATTTCAAAATCAAGGACTTGTAATATTATAGGTTGTATAATTAAACCTTGGCGGGCTTGTTGTATCACACCCATTATAACCAAATAATATATAATAATATGAAAAAAATGATTATCGTTGCTTTTACATTGCTGGTGGCGATGGGAGCAGTAGCACAAGGGCCTAAAAAGGCTCACAATGGCAAAGGCATAGAAGCCCGTGCAAAAAAATCGGCCGACTGGATTAATGAGCAAGTAAAATTAGCTCCTGATCAGTACACCAAAGTATATAATGCACAATTGGAATCCTTTAAAAAGTTGGTAGCTATTAAAAGAGATACTTCAATAGCCAAAGATGCAGCAAAAGTGCAAGCAAGGCAAGTTAAAAAATCTGCGGTAGATCAAATAAAAGCAATACTTACTCCAGAACAATTTGAAACACTTACTGCCAAGTTGAAAGAAAAGCATGAGTTGAAAAAAGCAAAAAAAGGTGAAAAGAAAGGTAAAGCTGGCGGCGTAGAAAAAGATATAGAAGATGAGTTGTTGAATTAATATTTAAAATACCTTGTAATTAGGTTTAGCTTTAAAAGCCCTGTTAGGATTTATTCTAACGGGGCTTTTTTTTTATTAGTATAAAGTAATAGGTATAAAGCCCGCCGCGGCGGGAAGTATCAAGTATCACTTTACGAATCATACCGAAACTAAATATATTATAGTCTAAAAAAAGGTGGACTAATCCCCCCGCATCCCGATAATTATCGGGATTAAGCGGGGTTTTTAGAATGGTATTAGAATGATATTACGATGGAAACGCAGATGCATTCAAATAGCCCGATGAGGCTCAGCCAATATCGGACTAGTTGAATATAACGGTATATAACAAAAAATCCCGACCATAGCTGGCCGGGATTTTTATATTTAGAATTATAATACTAATTAGTGTGCAACAATAATTTTCTCTTTCGAGATGATGTCATTGCCGATCATTTCTATCATATATACACCTTGAGTAAAAGCTTCAAGATTTATGTTCAACTGTTTTTCTCCATTGAGGTTATGGGTTAAAACCAATTTGCCTGCAAGGTCATATACACGAATAGTATTATATACATTTCCTTCAGGTAGTTTAATAGTAACTAAGCCATTGGTAGGGTTAGGGAATACCTCAACATTGCCTGAAGTACTAACCATTGCAATACCTGTGGGGATAGATATATTAAGAATAGCAGTATCATAACAAGGGGCAACTACTTTCACAAAACCAGTTCCTATTTTGCTCCATTGTACCTGTATGGCATTACTACCTTGTCCACTTATTATATTACCGCCGCTAACTACCCAAGTGTAGCTGCTGCCTGATACAAATGCCACTGAGTATGTTTCTACATTTGGAACGTTTACTGTGGTGTTTCCTGTGATGCTGCCTAAGCTTTGTTTAGTTGTTACACTAACTGTAATAGTATTACTTGTGGAACTGCAACCTGATGAATTTGTAGCTGTAACTGTATATGAACCAGAAGTATTTACGATGAGCATCGTATCGATTCCACCGGAAATAACGGTTCCGTTGCGTTTCCACTGATAACTATTACCTAAACCTGTTGTAACCGTGAGCATAATAGTTCCACCTGTACAAAATGTGGTAGGGCCATTAGCTGAAGCAACAACAGTTGGATTGGGATTAAGTCGAATGGTTACCGTAGTGATTTCTGTACAACCTTTATCTGAAATAATGGTAAGTGAAACATTATACACGCCAGCAGTAGCATATATAATGCTTGGGCTTGCTGCAGTATCGGTTATACCGTTTCCGAAATTCCAAAGTCGGGTATAAGAACCACTTGCAATAGTGCTTGAATCAGTAAATTTAAAATTATTTCCTATAATACATTGGGAAGAATTATTTACTCCAATTTTTGCAGTGAGTTGCGAATATATAGTAACATTTGCTGCCACACTGGCCGTACATCCCATATCGGAAGTTATTTTTAATGATACATTATATGTTCCAGCGGCGGTATAGCTATGTGTGGTATTTCCAATTGTATCTGTTTTTCCGTCACCAAAGTTCCATAATAAACTATATGAACCTGATGCAATGCTTGATGAATCTATAAACACAAAACCATTACCGTTAAAGCATGAAGTATTCATATTAATTCCAAATTTGGCAGAAGGCTCGGGGTTCACATTTATTTTTACCGAAGCAGTATCTACACAACCTGAGTCGGTAGTAAGGATTAGATTGGCGGTATATATGCCAGCATTTGCATAGCTGTGAGTTGGCATTGCTGCTGTATCGGTATTTCCGTCGCCAAAATCCCACATACGAGAATAGCTTCCAGAAGAAAGTGTAGAAGAATCAGCAAACATAAAACTGTTGCCATTAAAGCATGCTGAAGTATTACTGATATACATTGTTTTGTTTACCGAAGGCATTACTGAGACATCCACTGAACTTGTATCCATACAGCCCATATCACTAGCTATGATGAGTGAAGTTGTATACTTGCCTGCATTATTATAAGAATGTGAAGGGCTAGATGTTGTATCAGTTGTTCCATCACCGAAATCCCACAATAGTGTATATGAACCTGCAGTGATGCTAGAGAAATCTAAATATGAAAAATCATTGTTAGTTAAACATAGGCTATTTGTATTTACCCAAGCAACAGAATTAGGCATTGGGTTTACGAAAATATTAAAGGCAACGCTGTCGAAGCAACCTTCATCGGTTGTAATTTTAAGACTTGCAGTATATCCACCGTCATTAGTATAAGTATAGGAGGGATTTGCTGAGGTATCAGAATTTCCATCACCAAAGTCCCACACACGGGTATAATTACCGCTAGATAAAGTTGAAGAATCGACAAACATAAAGTTGTTGCCTGTTAAACATTGTGAAATAGCATTTGCCGACCAATTAATAATGGGCATTGGGTTTACTGTAATATCAATTGTTACACTATCAGTGCATCCCTTATCAGATACAAGGGTGAGCGAAACTGTATAATTTCCATCACTCGTGTAGGTGTGACTAGGCATAGACGCAGTATCTGTATTTCCATCACCAAAATGCCAAGTGCGGGTATATGAACCCGATGCAATTGTAGATGAATCGGTAAATGTAAAATTGTTGCCGCTCAAACACGCAGTCATCATATTTACGCTTATAGAACCAGCAGGTTCAGGGTTCACATTTAATTTTACTATAGCGGTATCCATACAGCCAGAGTCTGTGGTTAGAATCAAGTTTGCGACATACTCACCAGCACTAGTATAATTATAAGTCGGCATAGCTGCGGTATCAGAACCTCCATCGCCAAATTCCCACATGCGTGAGTAGCTTCCAGAACTGAGTGTAGAAGAATCGGCAAACGTAAAGCTATTTCCATTTAGACATTCAGAAGTACTGCTTACATACATTGAAACAGATGCAGAAGGATTAACTAAAATAGCTAATTTACTCGTATCCATACAGCCTAAATCGCTAGTTAATATTAGGCTAGTTGTATACGAACCTACTGTTAAATAACTATGTGAAGGACTCGAAGTTGTGTCTGTAGCTCCATCCCCAAAATCCCATAATAAAGTATAAGAACCTGATGAAATACTAGAAAAATCTAAATATGAAAAATTGTTTCCAAAGTAACATTGCTTTTCATTATCTACCCATGCAACAGCATCGGGTACAGGGTTTACAGTAACCACTACATTTGCACTGTCAAAGCACCCACTGCTATTCGTAATTTTGAGGCTTGCCGTAAAGCTACCATCAGAAGCATAGGTATGCGAAGGGTTTGCAGCAGTATCTGTGTTTCCATCACCAAAATCCCATACACGTGTAAAGCTTCCCAGAGCCAAATTGGATGAATCCATAAAGTTAAAGTTATTATTATTTAAACATTGATTACTGTTGTCAACAGTTGCTATTACATTTGGTAATGCTAAAACTTTAACTGAGAAATTATTCACGAACACACATCCTTGGTTGCTAGTTACAGTTACGCTCACTGCATAGTTCCCTACTACATTATAGGTATGGGAAGGATTTAAAGATGTATCACTACTGCCATCACCAAAGTCCCAGCTAATAGTGCTTCCAGGGGTAGGATTAGAAGTAAAGTCGAAAGAATTGTTTTTAATGCATTGTGTCGCATTATTAACTGCTGCGTTTGAAACTGGTAATGGGTTTACAGTGGCAGCCCATGCAACCGAACTAGTGCAACCCATATCGCTGGTAATTTTCAAACTAGAACTATAAGTACCGATGGCGGAGTAGGTATGCGTAGGGGTAGCTATAGAGTCGGTATTTCCGTCACCGAAATCCCATTCACGTGTATAGGTGCCCGATGAAATCGAAGAAGAATCTATATACATAAACTGGTTGCCGGCTAAACATTGTGAATTGTCGTTTACCCAAACTTTTGCAATTGGTGAGGGGTAAACTGTATTCACCCAAGTAACCATATCCTTGCATCCCATATCGCTTACAATTGTAAGACTTGCATTAAAAGAACCTGCGGAACTATAACTGTGAGAAGGGTTAGCAGTGGTATCAAAACTACCATCTCCAAAATCCCAAAAAATAGTATATGAACCGGAGGCAAGTGTGGAAGAATCGTTATGCATAAAGTTATTGCCAGCGAAACATTGGGTTGTATCATTTACCGAGGCAATCGCTTCAGGCATTGGGTTTACACTTATATTTACAGTGCCAGTATCCATACAACCTGAGTCGGTAGATATTATAAGACTTGCGGTATAAAAACCCACATTGGAATAGGTGTAGGTAGGCATAGCTGCGGTATCAGAACTGCCATCTCCATAATTCAGCACACGTGTATAAGCACCAGAATTAACTGTAGACGAATCGGCAAAAGTGAAACTGTTGCCAGTGAGACAGTCAAAATTTTTGTTTACAGAGAATGAAACTGTTGCAGATGGATTTACCAAAATGCCTAATGCACTGGTATCGACGCATCCCATATCGCTGGTTAATACAAGATGAGTTATATAGCTTCCTGCAGAAGCATAATTATGTGTTGGGCTTGATACCGTATCAGAATTACCGTCGCCAAAATTCCAGAGAACTGTGTAGGTACCTGACGACAGTGAAGAGAAGTCTAAGTAAGAAAAACTATTTCCACGAAAACATTGAGTTTCAATGTTTACCCATGCTACTGAAACAGGCATTGGGTTGGCCGTTATATTTATGCTTGCGGTATCAATACAACCCATGTCGCTGGTAATAGTGAGCATTGTGGTATATGAACCATCAGCACTGTACGAATGGGATGGGGCGTTGGTCGTATCTGAATTGCCATCGCCAAAATCCCACATAATAGAATAGCTACCCGAAGCTATACTAGAAAAGTCTAGAAACGTGAAGTTGTTGTCTTTTACGCATTGGTTATCGTTTGCTACAAAAGCATCAGCAATTGGCATTGGGTTAACAGTTACTTCAATTGCATTACTGGTGTCGCCAATCGAACTATCATCTGCTATGCGACGGAACCAGGTAGTTACTGACAAAGATACTGATTGAAAATCTTGGGTAGTTGCTGATGCGATATCAGCAAATCCATCCGTGTCCGACGACTGGCTCCATTGCCATTGGTAATTGTAGCTTCCGCCACCACCCGAAGGCATAGAGCCTGAAAATAATGCAGGTTTACTTCCTTCACAAATACTTTGTGGGGACGAAACGGTGTTGTTTGTAATCTGAGCACTGGTAAATGACGTTACCATAAGACCCAAAAGCAAACCAATGAGTTTGATTTTTGTAATTTTATTTTTCATATTTTAGGGATATAAATAATTTGTGAGCTGCGAAAGTAGAACATATTTTTAAAAAGAATTGAACAACTTATCCTAGCTTGTATATAAATTGCCATTCGGAAACTATATTTATAGACAGGTTGGGAGTATCACAATGGCGTGGTCGTTCATAGGTGATTTAATTTTGAACATTTTTTCAATACAGTGTTGACATATGTACTATATTTCGCCCATCAAAAAAGAGATAAATTATGTAGCCTTTACAAGAGGTGTACTTAAATAAACATACTACATATAACCTGTAAAATTAATATGACAAACAGAAGAAATTTTATAAAGAACACAGCATTGGTAATAGGTTCTATGCCCTTTTTGAGTTTAGCTGAATCAAAAGGTAATTCAAAAATAAAAGGCAAGCCCATAGTGGTAAGCACTTGGGATTTTGGGAAAGTTGCCAATCAGGAAGCGTGGAAAATATTATCAGAAAAAGGTTCTGCTGTAGATGCCGTTGAAAAAGGGGTCATGTTTGTTGAATCTGATCCTACACAAATGTCTGTGGGTTTGGCCGCCTTGCCCGACCGTGATGGACATCCCACGCTTGATGCATGTATTATGAAGGGAAATGGTGATTGTGGTTCCGTTGTTTTTTTAGAACATATCATGCATCCGATAAGTGTGGCACGAGGAGTGATGGAAAAAACGCCACATATAATTTTGGCTGGAGAAGGGGCTCAACAATTTGCCATCAATACTTTGGGTATGAAAATAGAAACAGTAATCAATCCCAAATCGCAAGACGCATATCAAGAGTGGCTCAAAAAGTCGGAATATAAACCTATCATTAATATAGAAAATCACGATACCATTGGTATGATAGCAATGGATGCAAATGGGCTACTGGCAGGTGCTTGCACTACGAGTGGCTTGGCTTTTAAAATGCATGGTAGGGTAGGAGATTCGCCTATTATAGGAGCTGGATTATTTGTGGATGAAGATGCTGGTGCAGTAACTGCAACTGGTGTTGGCGAAGAGGTGATTAGAATTGCGGGAAGTCATTTGGTAGCTGAACTTATGCGTAATGGAATGCATCCTGAAAAGGCTTGCAAAACTGCAGTTGAAAGAATATATAAACGAAAAAAAGATAATATCAAAAATATACAAGTCGGGTTTATTGCTATCAATTTAGAAGGTGAGGTGGGTGCTTTTGGAATCCATAAAGGATTTACGTATGCTGTAAAAACTGATACCATTGATGAAATATACCAAGGGAAGTTTTTGATGGAGTAAAAAATAATATTATGTATTTTCTGAACCTATCAAAAAAAATATCTTTTGTTTTTTAAATAAAAGTATTTTTACATTTATTATATCATGCAATCAAATATCATTAAATCATTAAATGTAGAGCTTTGTTGTTACAGCCTTTCAGAAGCTTTGCTTGCCCAACGAGGAGAAGCTGATAGAATTGAATTTTGCACAGCCAAAGAACTCGATGGTATTTCTCCAAGTAGAGAAAGTATTATAGAAGTTTTAAACCAAATTACGATTCCAGTTTATATAATTGTCCGACCTCGCGGTGGAAACTTTATATATACTCAAGAGGAAATTAATTGGATGTGTGACGAAATGAAATGGGCTGTCCACCATGGAGTAAGCGGTTTTGTATTCGGAACTTTAAATGATGAAAATAAAATTGATATTATAAATTGCAAAAAACTAATTGATGCATCAGATGGATTTCCTTGTACTTTTCATCGTGCTTTTGATACCATAGAAAACAAATTGGAAGCTATGGATATATTATATAGTTTGGGATTTAAACGTATACTCACTTCGGGCGGAGTGGGCAACGCAGAAAAATATATAAATGTTTTGAAGGAATTGGTCGCTTATGCAAATGATAGAATCATTATTATACCAGGCGGGGGAATAAGGCTACACAATGTTTTGCAAATTGTGAATGAAACTAAATGTTCTGAAATTCATAGTTCGGATGGTGGGATTATAAATATTAGAAAAAATAAAAAAATAATTTGCACGGTATTGTTTTACGCCCTTATCTTTGTAGCCAGTTCTTAAAAATCATCTTATCAAGAAAGGCAGAGGGAAATGGCCCTGCGACGCCTTGACAACCTGTTCTAATTTATTTTAGAACAAGGTGCCAACTCCAACTCATGTAACAGTGAGATAGATAAGTTAGAAACAGTGAAACATATTTGTGTACAAGATATATAAGCTCTTCTGACTAAACAGGAGAGCTTTTTTTATGTCGATAGTTATCGGCATTGCTCTTCCCGTTTGTCTTTTTAGATAAGTGATTTTATCCCGAACCACGCATTTGAAATGTAATTATTTTTTATAGATTAAATGCTTGCGGGATTCTCAATTCTAACCGATAGAAATAAATTAATTTTTATAGGATTTTCTATCGATTGCTTTGGGTAAGATTAAATTCTAACAATTTAAATATCATTTATCATGCAAAAAACAACTAGCATTATTCACTCTGTTCCTGTTGACGAACTTACAGGTTCCATCTCCGTTCCAATCTACCAAACTGCTACATACGTGCAGGAAGCACCCGGTGTTAACAAGGGTTTCGACTACGCACGCAGCAATAATCCCACACGCAAAGTATTAGAAGATATTGTAGCCAAACTCGAAAAAGGTGAAGCAGGTTTTGCCTTTGCCACGGGTCTCGCTGCTATTGATGCGGTTTTGAAATTATTGCGTGCAGGCGATGAAATTATTGCCGTCGATGATATATATGGTGGAGCATACAGATTGTTCACACATATATATCAAAAGTTCGGTATTAAAATACATTATGTTGATACCACAAATGCCGATAATATTATAGATTATATCAATCCGAAAACAAAGTTGATATGGGTCGAATCGCCTACCAATCCTACACTTAAGGTGAGCGATATTAAAAAGATTTGTGATATCGCTCATGCCAATAATAGTTTGGTTGTGGTAGATAATACTTTTGCTTCGCCTATTGCACAACAACCTATTTTATTAGGTGCAGATATTATAATACATAGTGGTACCAAATATTTGGGTGGTCATTCCGATTTGGTTGCAGGTCTTGTAGTTGTTAAAACTAAAGAACTTGCTGAGCAAATTAAATTTATACAAAATGCCTCGGGCGGAATATTAGGACCACAAGATTGTTGGTTACTCATTCGTGGAATTGAAACTATAACACTTCGAGTGGAACGCCAGTGCAGCACGGCTTTGAAGGTGGCGGAGTTTTTACAAACTTGTGATGAAGTTGCAGAAGTATATTATCCTGGTTTGCCTACACATCTCAATCATGAAATTGCCAAACAACAACAAAATGGATTATATGGTGGTGTGGTTTCTTTCTCACTAAAAGATGATACAGAAGCAGCCGCAATTGAATTTGTAACATCCACAAAATATTTCAAATTAGCAGAAAGTTTGGGTGGTGTAAAAAGTTTGATTTGTCATCCCGCACAAATGACACATAAATCGGTGCCTCGTGAAAAACGCTTACAATCGGGCGTTGTAGACTCCTTGATACGCCTATCATGTGGTATAGAAGAAGCCGCAGATTTGATAGAAGACTTGCAGGAAGTATTTGAGAAGATTGGTGTAAAGTATAAGGTAGAAAGTATATAGTATCAAGTCGCTAGTAGCAAATATATAGTCTAAAGTCTAAAGTATATAGATTAAAACTATATACTACAGGAAAACTTTGCTTAAAGACTATACTAAAAATACAAACCTACAATTGCTACAACTTCATACTATAGTTTGTACTATTCAGTCTCCCCTCAGGGATTCGCCGCGGCGAATAGAGGGGCTAAAAAGCCATTAACCATTAAATTGTTTGCGTAGCACATTTATCATTAACCCCGATGCGGCGGGTATCATTAACCATTAACAATTATTTATATGTCACAAAATAAAAAATTAACCATAGGACTCTTCGGATTTGGTGTAGTAGGAGAGGGAATATATAAAGTTTTGCAAGATACGCCTACACTTAATGCAGAGATAAAAAAAGTATGTATCAAACATCCTGATAAAAAACGTGAAGCACCTGCAAGCCTTTTCACTACTAATGCTGACGAGTTATTATATGACCAAACTATTAATGTAATAGTTGAATTAATTGACGATGCAGAATCGGCTTATTATATAGTTACTACAGCATTGAATAATAAAAAATCTGTAGTGAGTGCAAACAAAAAAATGATTGCAGAAAACTTAGAAGAATTGTTGTTATTGCAAAAACAAAATGACGTTTCTTTTTTATATGAAGCTGCAGTCTGTGGAAGTATTCCAGTCATCAGAAATTTGGAGGAGTATTATGACAATGATTTGCTCAATTCATTTTCGGGAATTGTAAATGGCTCGACAAATTATATACTCACCAAAATGAATGAAGAAGGTTTGAGTTATGAAAAAGCACTGAAACAAGCACAAGAATTAGGTTTTGCAGAAAGTAACCCCGCCCTTGATGTGGAAGGGAAAGACGCTGTTAACAAACTTGCTATTGTATTACAACATGCTTATGGAGTTACGGTAAAGCCAACAGAAATTTTGCATAAAGGAATTACTTTTTTGCATGGCAGCGATACCCAATATGCCAGTGAAAAAGGTCATAATATAAAATTGGTTGCCACAGCCAAACGCATTGACGACACTCATATTGTAGCTTTTGTATTGCCTACTTTTGTAAATAATCAAAGTCAGTTATATAATATACGGAATGAATTTAATGGCGTATTGATTGGAAGCAAATTAGCCGATCAACAATTTCTATATGGAAAAGGAGCTGGTCGTTATCCTACGTCATCAGCGGTGTTGAGTGATATTGCAGCTTTGCGTTATGATTATCGTTATGAATATAAAAAAGCAGAACGCGGAATCGATTATCAACTCACAAAAAATGATTATATAAAGGTATATGTTAGTTTTGTAAAAGACGGAGAAGTTGACAAAAATGATTTTGAAAAAATAGAAGAGTCCTATACAAGTTATTCACGTAAATACTTTGTAGGTATTATATCTTTACAAAAATTACAAGATGCTACATGGTTTAATAATAAAGATGTTTCAGTTATTTCTTTCGACAATGCTGAAGTGAGTGAGCCAATCTTCACAGTGGAAGAATTGAGTGTTTTTAATTGAGGAATAGTTTTTTTGTAGTAAGTTTGTGGAGGAGTATCAAGTAGCTAGTATCAAGTATCAAGTACTTTATACTTGCGACTTTATACTTGATAATAAAAGAATGACCTCGTGCGGTTATATATGTCCCAAATGCGAAGGCCGTGGTTACACGGATACGGGGGAGGATTGTGATTGGTGTTCTCCTTTACCACCGCCAGTATCAGAAATTTTTCAAAAACCTACTGATATTGATGACTATTTGCCAACTCTATTGGCCGGTAAATTTTAACATATATATAATCGAGGTAATAACCGAGAAAATTTATTTTATTTGGATAAGAATTATAAATATTTCATGACGAAGTATGACTGGTTTCTCAGAGATTATATTGATTTATACGCGTATTCCTTGATGCCGAATCATTTCCACATGTTGGTTAAAATTAAAGATGAGGGTGAGGTTTTGGAGGCCGACAGGTTAAGCCGCAGACGCGAAAGGTCTGAAAGATTTTTCGGGTCTGCGGGGGCTGCTGCTGCAGGAATAGTCAGCCAAAAATTTGGTAATTTTTTTAATTCCTACGCCAAAAGTATCAACCTCCAAGAGAATCGAGTTGGAAGTTTGTTCCAGAAACCTTTCAGAAGGAAGATGATTGATTCTGAATCCTATTTTACTAGGATAATTGCTTATATTCATTGTAATCCGCAACTGCACGGAATTGCGAATGATTTTAGAAAATATCCCTATAGTTCTTATCAAACTATTATAGAAGCTAAATCAAAGTTGCTTAAACATGAGGCGGTTTTAGAATGGTTTGTAACAATAGAAAATTATATAGATCATCATGAATATTATATTACTAAAAAAGAAGATGAAAAGTGGATTATAGAATAGACAATAAATTGGTACTTTTTTCGTTTATCTCATATGGGTAAAATTCTCCTCAGTTTTTGTACATGTTTGGTGCCGATGCATTGCGGCTCTTCGCCAATTCCGAAGCCTACTAAAGCAAATGCCTCTACTCCCAAAATACATGATTTATATATGGACTCGACCTTGGCCGATGGATTTGATTATCCCTTTGGAGATGGAAATGGCGGCGGAGATTATATAGACAAAGCGACAGGATTAAAACACAGCGGTTGGTATATCGCTACCAAAACTACTGAAGTATACGCATTAGGTGTGCATACGGGCGAAGACTGGAATGGCAAAGGCGGTGGCAATACCGATTTAGGGCAGGTTGTGTGTACTACAGGAAAAGGATTAGTAAAAGCAGCTCAAGATTTTGGTGTACCATGGGGTAATATTATAGTTATCGAGCACCGTTTTATTGAGAATAATAAGGTGGATACAATATACTCTGTGTATATGCATTTGGCAACGATATCGGTGAAGGAAAATGATCTCCTAAACAAACGTCAATTGATTGGAACTATTGGCGATGGCAGTGGAAGTTAGAAAGCTTTAAGTAATAAAATTATCGATGCCAAAACATTTGCACGTATTGCTTACGCTTGGAAGAACAAAACTTGTCCACCACAAAATACGGGGCTTGGTGGAGGTATTGGCATACATGGCTGGAACGGCGATTGGCCGGATGATGCTAGGGATTTAATACCAATTCTTAAACTAAAATAGTTCTCCGCCTGTGGCGGATTGGTTTGTAGAATGGTAATGCCGAACTACATCCCGAAAGCATTCGGGATTAGTCCCTTTCTTTTGGACTATTATA
>JAWXAU010000032.1 GCA_034439655.1 Bacteroidota bacterium
ATTATAATCTGTAACCCCATCAAAACTTCACCACCTTTAACCTTTTATTAAGATCATTAGAAATGATATCTATGATATACATTCCCGCAGCAAAAGTGGCTGAAGGAATCTTTAAAGTAAAATGTCCTTGTTGCGGAGTTGGTTGATAGGAAGCTACTAGCCGTCCACTCAAATCTATAATTTTAATGGTAAGTTCATTCTGATTTTTCAAAAAACCTTTAAGAAACAATTCTTCAGCAAAAGGGTTTGGATAAGCTAAAATATGATTGTCACATTCCCCATCTTTATAGTAAGTTACTATAATACTATCCGTTGATTTGCATGCACCAACATTAGCAGTAAGTATATACTGACCTTCTTGGGTTATATTAAAAACAGAATCAGTGCTTCCGTTATTCCATATATAATTAGCATGGTTCATTGTAGAACTAAGTATCATACTTTCACCAAAACAAATTGTAGAATCATTACCCAAGGAAATTTTAAATGGGGGAACAACTTCTATATTCTGATTGCTTGTAGTTACGCAGCCTGTGCTGCCTGTAAGCGATTGCGTAATGGTATAAACTCCTGTCTTATTATATAAATGACTGGCTTGGAAATTATTATTAAAAGCATTTGCAACAGTATCTTTTCCATCTCCAAAAGTATAATAGCGACTGATAGCGAGCGTTGAAGTATCATACAACTGCAACAAAAATGGTGGACAAGAATATGCATAATTGACTGTAAATAGCGGAGCAGGTGCAGGCACAATGTTTACAGCATTTATATAATTAAAAGCATCTTCACAATAGCCGTTATTATATATAAGTTTAACGGAATAAATTCCATTTTTAGTATATATATGAGAAATATTCCCTTTGCCATAATTGCTGTATGAGCCTGTATCTACTAGCATTGCATCAGTTCCATCTCCAAAATACCAATGCCAATATTGTTTGTACGATGGATTTATTTCTGTAATAATACTCGAATCTTTAAATTGATAAGCCACATACTGACAGCCCAGTTTATTAGTACTTGCAATTATCGCTTTTAGTTTAAGGTGCGGATAAAGACTATCACTATACCACGCAAAATACCCACTATTTGTGATGCCTTTGAGTTTACAATATATGCCGCCACTTACATCTTTTATATAACAATTATTTCCTGTTGACGAATCGAATTGATTGGTTTGTTTATTATATACATACCATACAAAGTTTTTGTATGCTGTATCGGCATCTACATGCAGCATAACAACATTGCAGGAGTATTGTTCAGTGGTGTTGAGATATAGGTTTTGTTTGAGGGGATAAACATTTGCATAGCCATTTAAATGAAAATAGTACTTATTGATAATATTGCTATCTGGTGTTTCTACAACTTGAAAATCTTTGTAGAATTTCTCGTAACCAAAAGGCATATCTGGCTTATTAATAACAAAGGTATTGATTCCATGATTTAACATAAATATTCTACTACAAGGACCATAAATTAAACTATAATCACTTAACCATGTAGGGGAATTTAATTTATCGTGTGGTATATCTATCAGTGAGTCATATAAGATATACTCTTTAGGAACATAATTAACTGCATCATAAAAATCTATTTTTCTTAATCTTAAGTAAATATTAATAAGAGGTTTAGGTGCATACCTTCCTTCCAATACGTAAAGATATCTTCCATTAGGAGATAAGACTGAAAAATGAATATTCCCTGCTGTGTCTCTTTTTATATCTAAATGGTTTAATATTAAATGAGAAATACTATCAAGCAATAATACCCGAGTAGACCGCCAATCGAAATAATATGGATTAGAAAAATTTAAATGAGGTGTTTGACTAAAATATTGCATAAGGTCATAGTAGTAGCTATAATAGCCCGAATTCAAGCTCAGTGTATCATCAAATAAATGAATTGTAGTTCTTTGTTCAAATTTTACTCTTGTTACGTTACAAGAATATACTTTTTGGGTATCTTGAGCAAAAATATATATATAAAATCCATCATTTGTATTATTAAGTTTAATTGTATAGTTTTTGAACTTAGAACCATTATACACTATCTCTTGCTACATCATGCACTGTTCCTATATAAATAGGATTCGGGGTTAATAAGTTGGCCCCATTTTTACTTATGGTAAAATCAACTCTAAACATTACTAAAGTTGTGTGTACTATCTGCCCTATTTTAATAGCACTATCCAAACTAAATACCAAATGATATAGAGAATCATTCTGTTTGTCGGGCATAACAAAACACAAATATCCTGCATATTGATTATAGAAATAATTATATCTATAATTATAAAAATTGTCAGGGATAAGCTTTAATGTATCTCCATAAGCGGTAATCAAAGTATCATATTCAAATAATATCTGAGTAGAGGTGTCGAAAAAATTAGTAATCCGACCTGCAATTTCTCCTGTATTGGGATGATAAAATTTAAGACGAGAATTTATATTTGAAATCAATTCAACTTTTGCAGGCTCAGTTTTAAAATTAAAAAGTACCGAGCTACCATCATAATTAATTAAAGTACTTGTTACCTGTCCTCTTCCACCAAATGAAATACACAACAGTAATATGATATATATACTTTTAAGTTTCAAATTATTTTACCATGTAATGACTCACAAAAGTAGGAAAAGTTGCTTGGATTGGGGAAGTTTTTTTGTGAACGCACAGATTTGTCAAATCAGCATACGCACAGGCGTGGCGGATTTGTCAAATCTACAACGCACATTTGGAATTTCCGTCTTCGGTTAGGGCGGATTCTTCGCTCGAAGCATCGCTCAGAATGACGGTTAAAAGCGAGCGAATTATGTTATATTATTTCCTTCCATTCGAACAGATTCTTCGCTCGAAGCATTGCTCAGAATGACGGTTAAAAGCGAGCGAATGATGTTATATTATTTTCTTCCATTTGAACAGATTCTTCGCTCGAAGCATTGCTCAGAATGACGGTTAAAAGCGAGCGAATGATGTTATATTATTTCCTTCCATTTGAACAGATTCTTCGC
>JAWXAU010000033.1 GCA_034439655.1 Bacteroidota bacterium
TAATAAATTTATAAGCACTATATATATTATATAAATACTGGTCAATTCCTTTAGAAAATATGTTCTTTTTGATATTACTTTTTTCCATAAAAGCAATGTGTAAGTAGCTTTTTTCAAAACTAAGCCCCTTGGGTATTACTAACTTTACACAACTCTTTTAAAAAGTTATATAAATCACTCTTTATTATTAATAATACGGTGTCTTTTGGCTTGTTTAATGATATATTGATATTACTTTTGAAAAGGGCGGGTTGAATATCGCATTGCAAACGCTATAAGAGACGGGATAAATGACAGATTCGCCATTTGTAGTTTTTGCAAAAAATGCAAAAAATAGCTTTTTTTTTGCAAAAAGCGAGATTTTTGAGAATCCGTTCACCAAGTTGTTTGCAGTATAAAAATTAATAAAAACTACAAACATGAAAATTATCAAAACAGCAATCCTTGCTTTAACTATAAGCAACATTGCACAAGCACAAAGTTTAAATGCAACCATTGCCTTGCACAGTATAGACTGTCGCAGTTCAACATTCGAAACCCAACGAAACCAAGTGGCCGATATGGTGCTTATAGAATTGGAACGGTCGAGCCAGTACGAAGTAATGGACAAGTACGAACTGGAGTACAAAATTAAAAACGACAGTACCAATCAATACCGCAATTGCTACAGCACCTCCTGCCTCTCGCTGCTAGGCGAACAATTAGGAGTATCACAATTGCTCACGGGCAATATCAAAAACATGGGTGGACAGATTATCATTACCCTCAAAATTTGGGACATCAGAGAAAAGAAGTTTGCCAAAGTGGAAGTATCCGAGTTTTTGGATATTAATACCGAGCTCCGCAAGATGTTGCAAATATCAATGAACAACCTATTGGGCATTAAAAACGATACCCTCATTGTTTCCAAACTTACCAAGCCAAATGATTTTGCCAACGAACTAAACAATCCTTATCAATTACGCCTACGCAGCGATGGCCCACGAATGGGTTTTGCGGCCTTCGCGGGAGAAAAAGGCAACCGACTGAAAGCCAAACCAGCCGATGGTGGTTATAATCTTACCCCAGTCATGTTTCAGTTTGGCTACCAGTTCGAAAAACAATACCTCAACTCGGGCAACTTCCAAGCATTGTTTGAATTCGTACCTATGATAACAGGGCTTGACCAAGGTAAAGCTTTTGTTAGCTTAGTTATAATGAACGGCTTGCGTAACAATAAAAACGGATGGGAAATAGCATTTGGACCATCACTTACCGTGGCCAAATTTGCATACGGATATTACGATGCCGCAGGCAACTGGACCCTTGGCGACAATTTCGGAATGGTTTCTTCTAACAATATAATAAGAAGGCTGGATAGCCGAGGCACCCCGCAGTTTACTTCTTCATTTGTAATTGCCGCAGGTCGCACTTTTAAGTCAGGCAAACTTAATATACCTTTAAATGCCTACATAGTGCCCAGCCGCCACAGTGTTCAGTTTGGTCTTTCCTTCGGCTTTAACTCACGCGATAGGTACGAACCCAATAAAAAATAATTTTGCTTGTGACTCAGTATATAGAACGCTCCGAGAGGGGCGTTTTTTTTTGTCATCGAATATAATTTATCCTTGCCCCCGCCACAACTAATCTCCCAAAAATCCCCCGTCGTCCCTTAATTTTGCGATCCTTTATATGAAATGGTTCAAAATATATGATTTTGTGATGGACGGAGCCGAACCACAAGCCATCTATAGTGTTCGCACTGTTGAGGTAAACAATAAACTGATATGCTTGGGCAGATTGCCCGATGGATATTTTGCAGTGTCAGATAAATGCCCCCATGCGAGCGGCCGCCTAGGCTTGGGCAAATGTACCCCCGAGGGCAAGGTAGAATGCCCTCACCACCGCTACAAGTATGATATGAAAACAGGACAAGGAAACCCCGAGCAGGGCGATTATGTAGAAACCTTTACCACAGAAACCCGCCACGACGGCGTATGGATAACCCTCGATAAACACAGAGATGACAACCAGCCGTGGTGGAAAACGATTTTTAAGAAATAGTTGCGGGTTGTGAGTGGCCAGTTGCGAGACCATTCGCCGAAAGCAACTCTGGCAACGCGTAACTAAAATTAAAAATAACAATTGTAAAATTAAAAATGAATTATAATATTCCCTTCAAGAAACTCCTTGAAACCTTCGAACACAAAAAACCAGAAATCGTATTTGAATGGAACGACCGCGAAACAGAAGCCCGTGGTTGGATAGTGATAAACAGCCTGCGTGGCGGTGCTGCTGGTGGTGGCACACGCATGCGTAAAGGGCTAGACCAACGCGAAGTAGAATCCTTGGCCAAAACCATGGAAGTGAAGTTTAGTATATGTGGCCCAAATATAGGAGGAGCCAAATCGGGTATCAACTTCGACCCAGCAGATCCTCGGAAAGAAGGGGTGCTTAAGCGTTGGTATCAAGCCGTGATGCCTTTGCTCAAAACCTATTACGGCACAGGCGGCGATTTGAATGTAGACGAGATACACGAAGTAATTCCTATTACATCTTCGTATGGATTGCTACACCCACAAGAAGGAGTGGTGAATGGCCATTTGAAAGCCGATGGGGACTCCAAGAAAAAAAGAATAGAGCAACTACAAATAGGTGTTTCCAAAGTATTGGATAACGCCCTATTTTCGCCCGATGTGGCCAAGGGCTATACCGTAGCCGATATGATAACAGGCTGGGGTGTGGCTGAGTCGGTTCGCCATTATTATAATATATGGGGTGGGAGTATAGTTGGTAAAAATGCGGTAGTACAAGGCTGGGGCAATGTAGGTGCCGCCGCTGCTTGGTACTTGGCAAAGATGGGTGCCAGCATTGTAGGGATTATAGACCGTAGCGGTGGAATTATAGAAAGAAAAGGATTATCATTCGAGCAAGTAGGCAAACTATTTCACGATAAGCAAAGCAATACTTTGGTAGCCGACAATCTTTTATCATTTGAAGAAACACAGGCACAAGTGTGGGACCTCGGTTGCGAAATATTTATACCTGCAGCAGCATCGCGTTTGGTAACTCAAGAGCAGTGCGAGAAACTAGTAGCAGGGGGCATAGAAGTAATTGCTTGTGGTGCGAATGTTCCCTTTGCCGACGCAGAAATATTTATAGGCCCTATAGCCGATTATATAGATGACCATACTGGCGTAGTCCCCGACTTTATAGCCAACTGTGGCATGGCTCGTGTGTTTGCCTATCTTATGCAAGAGAATGTAGCACTTACCGATGAGGCTATTTTTAAGGATGCATCAGAAACCATTAGAAAAGCACTTACACGACTTAACCAATTTAACCAACGCCAAACGGGCTTGTCGAAAAAAGCATTGGAAATGTCGCTGAGTACTTTGGTATAAAGGACTATATATTTAGGGTCTGCTCATAAACTAAATAAACTTGTTAAACTTACTATAAATCAGTATTTTTTGCAATTAGGTCGTTGATTTTGCTGCAAGGCTTTTTAGCGAA
>JAWXAU010000034.1 GCA_034439655.1 Bacteroidota bacterium
GGGTTACAGATTATAATTATTTCTTCCCTTTTTTAAGTTCTTTGTTCTTCTTTGCTTCAGGTAAATAATTGTCAGATGATATAACTTTTTTACCTGTTCTAGTTTCAAGTTCCAATCTTGCATTGCCTGCAACCGCACCTCCCAATTTTGAAGCTTTTTGATTTTCTTTAAATCCTTTTGGATCCTGTGTTTTTACAATTTCAGTTGTGGAAGCTGCACCCAGCATAGAGAAAATTAATTCAAGGTCATTCATATGGTCACGAAGGTTTTGAGATTTCAGCCCTTAAACTTTTTTATATTCTGAAGGTGTTAAACCAAAAGTTGCTTTTGAAATTTCTGCCGTTAATATAGAATATTCTATATGTTTTTCTACACCTCTGTTTTTCCATTCTTCTGTCAATTGTTCTCGGATAGCAATACTTCGCATTCGTTTCTCAATCCAATCATCAGGATAGCCTTTTAATTTATATAACTCCCTTGTTCTTTGTGTAGCCAGTTCTGGGTTTTCAATTTCATCTAATCTGTCTGCACCAACTTGTGCTAACCATTGTTTAAATGGTTCTGTTTTGGGTGATGGTATGGATTGTATGATGCGTAGCAAGCCTTTTGTATCAGAAGCTTGCACTTTTCGTCTTTTCCCATCTGCGGCTTCCATTTCAACTAGGGTACAAATTGTACCCCAGTTGTTGCTAAGTATTTCATCTCGACTCAACATTTTCTTTATATATTGTTTAACATCAGTGCTGCCTGTTAGTACTTCTACAACATCTTGCGTAGAGAAATACCATTTCTGCTCTTTTTCGTTCCATTCAGAACGAATCTGTTTGCTTTCAAATAATTTTATACTACTCATTGTGTTCAATTTTGAAATTCAAAAATACTTTGTTGGTGTGCTAATAAAATATACAGATTGTACACAAGAATGTCAACAACAGTCGCGTCAGCCGCATGAGGGATAGAAGCCGGCATCCCGCTAGGTAGCTGGATAAGGCGAATGAGCCCGACCCACGCTTCGTGGGGCATGCCATAATATATATAATACTTTGTTATGATGAGATTCTTCACATTGAATCCCGATAAGTCGGGATCAGAATGAGGGTGTGTGCTCCGCATGAACGAGATTACCACGTTTGAACTTCGCAAGCTTGCGTAGTCGTAATGACGGTGCCGCCTTCGCTTTTATGAGATTCTTCGCCCGAAGCGGGACTCAGAATAACGTGCTACACCCCCGTATAATTAAACGGCGTAATCCCTTTCAACTCATTCTTTATACTGTCACTCACTTCCAAACCATCAATAAAAACTACTAAAGATTGTTGCGTAATTTTTTCATTGGTGCGGGTTAAAGCTTTAAGAGCTTCATAAGGTTTTGGATAAGATTCGCGGCGTAAAATAGTTTGTATAGCCTCGGCAACTACGGCCCAATTATTATCTAAATCGGCGTGAATTTTATCGGTGTTTAGAATAAGTTTGTCTAAACCTTTTATTATACTTTTCATGGCAATTACACTATGTGCAATGGGAACTCCGATATTGCGTAAAACGGTGGAGTCTGTTAAATCCCTTTGCAGGCGTGAGACTGGCAGCTTGCGTGTGAGGAATTCGAACATCGCATTGGCCATTCCCAAATTACCCTCTGCATTTTCAAAATCAATTGGATTTACTTTATGCGGCATAGCCGATGAACCTACTTCACCTTCTTTTAATTTCTGTTTAAAATATTCAGAAGATATATATAACCATATATCCTGACACAAATCTATATATATAATATTGATGCGTTTAATATTATCGAATATCGCACCCAGATAATCATAATGTTCAATTTGTGTAGTATGCTGCATCCTTTTAAGGCCAAGGGTTTCCACGAAGGCATTGGCAAATTTCACCCAATCATTTTTGGGATAAGCTATATAATGTGCATTCAAATTTCCAGTAGCTCCGCCAAACTTGGCAGGGTAGGGGATTTGTTTTAATAAGGCCAATTGGTTTTCCAATCTTTCTATATATACCAAGAATTCTTTTCCCAATTTTGTGGGCGATGCAGGTTGTCCATGTGTGCGGGCAAGCATAGGTATATCAGCCCATTCGTGGGCACACGATTTTAATTTTTGTATAATATCGGTTAAAGGTTTGCTCCAACATTCATATAATCCCTCTTTCAAACTTAAAGGTATTGCTGTATTATTCACATCCTGACTAGTCAACCCGAAATGTATAAACTCTGATATATTAGATAAGCCAATTTTTTCTACTTGTTCTTTTATATAATACTCCACGGCTTTCACATCGTGGTTGGTAGTTTTTTCTATATCTTTTATTTGGGTTGCCGCAGCTTCGTCAAAGTGATTAACTATATTTCTGAGTGCTTGTTTTTGTTCGTTTGTAATTTTATTTTGCAATTGCTCAATGCCACTATCAGCCAATGCCAACAAATATTCTATCTCAATTTGCACACGATATTTTATTAAAGCATATTCGCTAAAATATTGTCCAAGATGTTCGGTTTGTTTGCGGTAACGTCCATCGATAGGACTAATAGCTGTAAGTGGATTTAATTGCATTGTTATAATATATTATTTATACTTTGGTCATTTCTTTTTCTACATTCGTTATAATACTTTTCACTTCTGCTTCGGTGGCAGATGCAATAGTTGCTGCTTCCAATAAGTGTTTTTCAGCATATACTTTATCTTTCAGGCCAGATGCATTGATACGCACATTCAAGTGTGCTCCCTCTACGGCAGTGCGGATACACAAAGCTCCAACCGCAGCATCAGTAATAGAACTTGGACTTCCTTTTTCGGTCATGGCTTTCATTAAATCCAAACTTTCGTGTGCAAGTTTCATTACTTGCAACGGAATTTCTACTGCATATTTGGTAGCATTTTGTATAGCTTCTGTGCGTGCTGCTTTTTCCTCATCATTACTTTTGGGCAAAGCAAAAGCATCCATAATTTTTGTGAACGCATTGGTGTCTTCATCCACCATATATAATAGTTGGTCTTTTATAGTTTGACCTTTTGCTGCGTATTCAGAAAAGTATAATGTTTGCTCTTCCCAACCTCGCTTTCCCGCACTTAAGTTTGCTACCATCGTACCTAATGAAACGCCCAGTGCACCGCAGTATGCAGCGATAGAACCACCACCGGGAGCAGTACTCTCACTCGCAGTTTCGTTGGCAAATTCTCTTAAGTTTAATTTGATTAATTTACCACCTAAGGCTTCTCTTAATTTGTATTCTATAATCTTTTTATTGGGATCGAATGGAGCCAAGTCATCAAGTCCCATAGATTTTACGGCTATATGTATCAATTCTTCTTCACTCACCCCAACAGATCTTTTTTGCAAGGTGAGATAATGACGACCTGCATCCAACAAAGCTTGCAAAGGAATGAGTCCAACAAGTTCGCTACCTGTTACACGTAATCCACGATTTTGAGCAGATGTAAAGCACGCATCAAACGCTTGGTGTACGGAGGCTACCGCAAAGTTTGTGAGATTAATAGATACTTGTGCAATATCATATTCTTCGATATACCAACCAATGGCCTTGCATTCTTTTAATAAACCTGGAATACGAATTTCATTTCCACTATCATCTTTTTCTATAGGTCCAGTATATGGATTTCCACTACGTTTTGCACGTCCGTTTTCTCTAATATCAAATGCAACAGAATTTGCAAGTCGGGTCGATTTTGTATTGAGATTTACATTATAAGCAATCAAAAAATTTCGAGCACCAATTACGGTTGCTCCTTGTTTGGCAGGGAACTCCGCAGGACCGAAATCTGGTTTCCATTCGGGTAGTTTTATTTTTTTGAAGAAACCTTCATACTCTCCGTTTCTAATTTCGCTCAAATTTTTGCGTGATGCATTGCTCTGAGCTTCTTCATATAAATATACAGGAATTTGTAATTCTTTTCCTACGCGTTCGGCAAGCTTTTGTGCATAATCCGCTGTCTCTTCCATCGTAATTCCAGATACAGGAATAAACGGACAAACATCGGTGGCACCCATACGAGGATGTGCTCCAGTATGCTGGCTCATGTCTATAATATCTCCTGCCATTTTGATTGCTTGAAAAGCGGCTTCTACCGCAGCTTCTGGCGTGCCTACAAAAGTTACTACGGTACGGTTGGTGGCTTTGCCTGGGTCAACATCTAATAATTTAACGCCTTCTACAGATTCAATGGCATCGGTTATTTGCTTGATTTTAGCAGGGTCGCAGCCCTCCGAAAAATTGGGTACACATTCTATCAGTTTCATACTTTGATATTAAGTGGGGCAAAGTTAAGGTTCAATATTCAAATAGGGGAATGCTATTAAAGTAAGATTATTTGAACGCTTTTGGAGTTGTGATACGGCGAATATATAATGGCTCACTCCTAAGCAAATCCCGAAGGAATGATATTATTATAATTCAATAATGCATTACAAGTTTAAACCCTGAAAGGGTGACATTTATATCATCCCTTCGGGATTTTATGGCGATGCCCTCTTGTTGTTTACTATAATACCATCCCTTTGGGATTTTAAAACTAAAATAATGAAGGAACCGAATGTTTATATCAAGACAAATTTTTCCGTATTATTGCACTATGAAATACGGTCTTATTTTTTTCTTGTTATTATATATAAATATTTGTACTGCTCAAAAAACTGGAGAATACAGAGGAACACTACTGCGTGCAGATGGAAACCATATTGGTTTTGATTTTGATATGGTAACAAAATCGGGTAAAACAGTGTGGTATATAATAAATGGCGAAGAAAAAATATTGGTGGATGATATAATAGTAAAAGGTGATTCCATGTTTGTAAATATGCCTATTTATGAATCGCAATTTAAAATTAAAATTAATGATAGTACAAATTTGCAGGGTGCATGGGGCAAGGCAACCCGCGGCAAAACGATGCTGATGCCATTTGTGGCAAACAAAAGGGGCGTATACACAAGTTATGATCCACGATTATTGTTGAACCAAGGAATTACAGGCACATGGAAAGTAGATTTTACGGATGTTGAAAATATAAAAACACCCGCTGTAGGCGTTTTTGCACAATACGGATTTTATATAACAGGCACCTTTCTTACCCCAACAGGCGATTACCGGTTTTTATCGGGCGTGGTTGATAATGAAAAAATATATTTATATTCATTTGATGGTGCAAGGGCTTTGTTTTTTTATGGACGAATTAAAGATACAAATACTATCATAGATGGACATTTTTATTCAGGCGATACATACAAAGAAACATGGGTAGCCATTAGAGATAGCAATGCTACGCCACATCCAGAATTATCCGCAGCATTTGTAAAACCCAATTCAGGGCCACTTAATTTCTCTTTCAAGAATACAGATGGAATTTCCGTTTCTATCAAAGACAAACATTATAAAAATAGGGTAGTTATTATACAAATACTTGGGTCGTGGTGTCCAAATTGTATCGATGAAACAGCTTTTTTAACGGAGTATTATAATGCCAACAAATCTCGAGGCGTTGAAGTGATTGGCCTTGCTTATGAGTATAGTGCAGATATGGGCCGTTGTATGAAAAATTTACGTAAATTGAAATTAAGATTAAACGTGCCCTATGAATTATTGATTACTGGTGTAGCTGTGGGCGACACAATGCGAACAGAAAAGACACTTCCGCAAATAACAAAAATTAAAATGTTTCCTACAACTATTATAGTTGACAAAAAAGGAAATATCCGAAAAATAGATACAGGTTTTTATGGGCCAGGCACAGGTGAGTATTATGAAAAATATAAAATGGAATTTGCTGAACTTATGGATAGTTTATTAGGAGAATAAATTAAATTTTTTTTGTGAAATTAGATATATCTTTTTACAAATTAAAATTGTTATGATAATCCAAAGAATAAAAGATGAAGTAATCATTAGGCTGTCAGCTAAAATGAAAATATCTGAACTGCAAGGTATGACGGACTATCTAAGATATATTGAGCTAACACAAAAATCAAAAGCTACACAAAAAGACGTAGATAAATTAGTGGCTGAGGTTAAGAAAGGTAGATGGTCAAAAACGAAAACTCAAGTATCTAAATAAAGGTTTTTGTTGATATCAATATCCTTTTCAGTGCCTTTCTTATGGAATATTATATATTGAGTTTCGGTATAACATCATTCGCTCGCTGTTAACCGTCATTCTGAGCGATGCTTCGAGCGAAGAATCTGTTCAAATGGAAGGAAATAATATAACATCATTCGCTCGCTTTTAACCGTCATTCTGAGCA
>JAWXAU010000035.1 GCA_034439655.1 Bacteroidota bacterium
CAAATCAACAACTTCCTCCTGATATTATTTCAATGCACAGATTAAAAGTAATCCCCGAACTGCTTTTAATTGTCCAGTTTTTTGTACCTGAGTAGTTACAAAATTCTTAACCTAAAATAGTCTTTGGACTATTTTAGGTTTGTAGAATGGTAATGCCGAACTACAATACATTTAGTCCCTTACTTTTGGACTATTATATATTGAGTTTCGGTATAATATGCATCTGCTCATGTAAATTAAAAATAATGAAAAAATGAAAAAAACAATAACCATACTTTGCTTAGTCAGCATTTTTGCTGCCTGCAAACACAAAACAAATAATGACCCATTAAAAAGTGATGATTTGACTTTTTTGTGGACCGATAAACCTGCCGATTTGGATATAAAAATTATGGGTTATAACATATCTTTAGATGGAAAATTAACCTATGGTATTCTTGATATTATTGACAATACAGATAAGACAAAGAGACGCTCTTTGGTTAATGAAAGTAAGCTTTATGTTAATAGTACTCTAATAAATTCATCACAAAACTCCTCCTCCCTTAACCCTTTTTTAGAAGGTATATTTAATGCAAAAAAATGTACAGTTTCATGTAAAAATATAGAAAGTGCGGGGTATGATGATTTTTCGAAGGAAGTAAAGCTTGCCGCACCTATAAAAAGTCGTTCAGTTTTACCTAAGCATATTAAAAACGAAAGGGTTCCTGTTTCTGTAAAATGGTCGATTGATAATGCAAGTACAGATGAACAAGTTGTTATTCAGGTGCATTTTAGCACGGTCTCATCTTCAGGTTCATCAGGAAAGGAATTCACTTGGAATAAAATAACGGAGGATGATGGAGAATTTACGATACCTGTTGAAATATACAAGGAAGTGAATGTGGGATATGTTGATGTAACAATATATAGAGGTAATACTAATAGTTTTAAAGATAAAAACGGTAAATCAATGTCTATATCATCAGTATTCAAAGCTGGTACTGGATTTTTTGTTAATCAATAAATTTAGTACAATAGAATAATCAATAAATTAATTTCAAAAAAACCTCACATTCCTGTGAGGTTTTTTTGATTTAAGGCTTAAGCCGCGTGAGGGATAGCAGCCGGCATCCCGCTAACTAGCGGGATAAGGCATATAGCCCGACGCCGCTTCGGCGGCACGCCCAAAGAGATATCTACAATGACAAAGAAGTAGTTAACCCTGATTTTATTTCGAAGTCTTTTTCAAAGGTTCTGTCTGCTCGTGTATGTTGCTTGTAACGATATATAAGTTTATAAGGTTTATCTAAGGTGGGTTGAAGGGTTATTACTTTGCGGCGTAGTTTTTCGTCGAGGTCGCAAACCCATTCCAATCTGTTATTGGTCCACTGGTAAATAGAGCCATATACGTCGTTGAACGATACCAATGACAATTTGCCCGGTGTGGGTATTTCTATTTTGGTAACTTGGTAGGCATCCAACGAAATTTCTTTAAGATATATTCGGGGCAAGGTTAGTATTTCCAAATCATACAAACCTGTTATATATTTTCGGGTGGTATTAAAGTCCTGCTCGGTGAGTGTCCAATATTCTTTATTTTTTCGCACAAGGCATTGCACCTTATCATTCACGTTTAATCCGCCCACTATTAGTTGCAAAGAACCTTGTGGTACATCCACGGGAATGGTATTATGACGACCTGCCTGCAATTCTATATTTTCTACTATCACCTCAGGTATGGTATGCACCACCAATCTATATTTAATAGTAGGTTCAATGCTCAGCGTATCAGGCAATGCACGATCATTGAGGGTATGCACAAAATTATATTCGAGCTGTCCGTTTTCCGTATTATAAAAAGTCATGGGTACATTCGATTCCACCGCACGGCCAAATGCATCTATCAGATTTACTTGCACTGTGGTATTATTCATGGCCTGTGCAATTACCACTCGCAGTACATTATTAAAAGATTCCTCGGTAGTAGCATTATAAAAACGACCCACACATTGGTAGGCAGATTTGAAGTCGACAGTGCTGGCAAGCCCTATTACAAAGGGTTTAAGGGTGACTCCCGCCTTTTGCAATGCTTCAGACACAGCACAAGGATCGCCCTTGCATTCTTCTATTCCATCGGTAATAAGTATGATAACATTTCTGGCTAAAGGGTCAGGTGTAAAATCTGGGCCACTCATGGTTAGTGCGTGTGCGATAAGTGTAGTGCCCTTAGGACTAATTTTTTTTAGCTTTTCTTTAATAAGATCGTGGTTGCCTTTGGTAAAAGGAACTTCCAATTTTGTATCATTACAATCCTGCATTTTCGCTTGGCTTTGATGGCCGAATACACGTAAGGCAAGTTCCAAATCGTCTACAGTTTTTAAACTGTCTACTATATTTGCAAGCAATCGCTTGGCGGTAGCCATGCGTGTTTCTTTCTCAAGCTTAGACAACATGCTACCCGATGCATCGAGTAAAAAAAGTATGCGTGTTTTTTTCTTTTGGGCTGCTGCGGGAACTGCAAATAGTATACTTGCAAATAAAAATGTATATAATACTTTAATCAAATTTTTTTTGTTCATATATATAATAGTTATGTTAGTGGTTGGTGAAAACACACAACCACGTGCGGTTCGGTTTTAATTAGGATTTTAATGTTCATATATATATAAGTTACTTTAGTGATTGGTGGGGACACCAACCACGGACAGTTAACCAACCACTTCTATACACAAATTTAAAACTTCACAAAAGTACCGACACAATTGTTTTATTGCTATAGATTTGCGGTTCAAATATATCAACAATTGAAAGTAACCGGATTTAGTTTTATCAAAAATGCCGTTAAATATGACTTCCCCATCGTGGAGGCCATTACATCTATACTACCCATTTGTGATGAATTTGTGATAGCAGTCGGCAAATCGGAGGATGATACCTTAGGCTTGATAAATAGCATTGGCTCACCCAAAATACGCATAGTAGAAACGGTCTGGGATGAAACCTTGCGTGAAGGCGGTCGTGTACTAGCCGATGAAACCAACAAAGCATATAATGCCATTAGTGCCGATACCGATTGGTGTTTTTATATACAAGGAGACGAAGTTTTTCATGAAAATGATTTGCCGAAAATAAAAGCCGCGATGGAATTATATAATGATGATAAAACTGTGGAAGGTTTGGTATTTGACCATATTAACTTTTTTGGCAGTTACGATTTTATTGCAGACTCACGACACTGGCAAAAGAAAGAAGTACGTGTGGTGCGTAAAGGCCCCAGTATCAATTCACACAAAGATGCCATGAGTTTTAGAAAAAACGGGGAGAAACTATATTGTAAATTGGTGGATGCAACTATATACCATTACGGTTGGGTAAAAGACCCTCGTATACAAACCGAAAAAAGAAAAGCTTTCGAGAAATTGTGGCATGACGATAATTGGATGGAGGAAAATATTAAGGACGAAAGTTTGTTCGATTACTCGAGTATCGATTCTGTGAAAAGATTTACAGGCACACATCCCGCTGTAATAGCTGAACGTATTAAAAAAACAAATTGGACTTTTGAATTTGACCCCACACGTTCGATAACACTTCCGCTGAAAAAACAATTGTTGAATTGGTTTTACCAAACTACAGGAATTCATATTGGGGAGTTTAAGAATTATAGGGTGAGGTGATATATAAATCATTGCGAGGGAGACACCAACGAAACAATCTCGTCAAAAGGTCTCCGATTCAACAGATTCTTCGTTGGAAGGCAACTCAGAATGACGGAGTCCAATGTATAACACACCCTTCTCGTTCCATTTTCCTGAACCACGTCATTTGTCGCTTTGCAAATTGGCAAATATGATTATATAACTGTTCTTCCATTTCGGCATAATCTAATTCGCCCAATATATATAAAGTGATATACTTATACTCTAATCCTAATTTAATTAAATATTCTGTTGTTAAGCCTTGCTGCAAGAGAGACCTCACTTCATCTATCAAACCATTTTGCAGTCTATAAATTAATCGGGTTTTTATTTTTTCGCGGCGTAACTCTACCGTTTTATTTATTCCTATTATATAAGGCTTCACTTCTGGAAAACTTGTTGGTTCAATAATATTGTATTGCAAATACGCTACAATTTCTATGGCTCTGATTAATCGTCTGTCAGTTGAAATATCAGCTAAAGTATGATAAGAAGTTTGTGGGAGTTTATGATAGTATGCTAACAATTCTTGTTTGCTCATTGATTCTAATTTCTTTCTAAATGCTGCATCAACAGGTACATGGGCGTAGTTATGCCCTTTTAAAATCGCATCTAAATACAATCCAGTTCCACCACATACTATAGGCAATTGTTTTGCAGCTTCGCATCCTTGCCACGCATTTGCAAAATCATTTATATAATTACTCAAATTGTATTTAGTCCCAAGGTCGGCTATATCAATTAGTTGATAAGGAATTTGTTTGTTATCTATTATATATTCTTCCAAATCTTTTCCTGTTCCAATATCCAAATGTTTATACACTTGTCTACTATCAGCACTAAGCACACAGCCATTTTGCTCATGGGCAAGTTGTACAGCCAACTTGGTCTTACCACTTGCAGTTGGCCCTAGCACCAAAATACTATTAAATATATTTCTATCTAAATGGAGCAAGGTTTTATCATTTTTATATTGCCACTATTATATACTTCTATAAGGCCGTATTGCTTTACTATAGTTTCTGCCGGAGTACCTATAGCTATGCCCATCTCTTTGCAAAACCTTTGCTGATGATAACGTTTATAAGTTTTGGGATTCACCCAAAATGCCTGTGCAGGTGTAGTTTCCACCACCTCAAACCCTATCTTAATATATCCATCTCCATTGCCCCAATCGCGGTCAACATAGGTCATAATGTCATTGGGTTTATGCTCTTGTATATAATGATTAATGAGTTTGCTAAGTCCGCCACTTACATGATGACCCTCCAAATTTGCATAACGGATAAGCTCCGCCGATATATAATTCTCTGCCCACATTTTTCTAGTTTTACTAAAGAGTGCTACCGCATATAAAAGTGTTTTTTCATACAACCCATATTTATAATATCCCGTTGAATAACCTTGCAAATGCTGTGTTTGCATAAAACTATAGGCAATAGCTTTGTCAATCCGTTTTACTATCGTTTTGCGTCCATGCACTCTTTCGCTAATTCGCAATTTACTCGATAACCGATTCTTTATAATATTGTTTTTACTATACCATTCATCTTCCCATATATAAATAGTTTGCAAGTGCGGATATGCGTTAGCCATCTCCACAAAAAAGTTTGCTGCAAGTTTTTCTTGTATATATATATTGAAAGGAATCAATACCAATTGTAAGTTAAAATCGTGAAAAACCAATGCTGTGAAAGGGCTTTCGAGCATATTAATTTTATTAAATACAATACTGCCAGGTAGGCTGTTCAACCAATCTGTGATTTCATTTTCTATATCTTGGTTGTGTTTAATATGGCAAAATTAAGGGAATAAATACAACGACTAGGTAATATAATATAACAAATATAAACTCATACCTACTTATTTTTGCAGCATGCATGTAGGTCTTTTCTTTGGTTCTTTTAACCCCATACACAAAGGGCATGAGGCCATAGCCTTGTATATGTTGCGTTTCTTTGATGAAATATGGTTGGTCGTATCTCCGCAAAACCCCTTTAAGATAAACCAAAAGCTTGTGCCGGTGGAACTGCGTTTGGAATGGGCAAAAGCAATTTTTGAAAATAATAAATATATACAAATAAGCGAAGTCGAATTGCAATTGCCGCTTCCTTCTTTCACCTACCAAACTTTGGAGCACCTGCAAACACAGTATCCTAGCAATACTTTTTCGCTGATAATGGGTGCCGATAATCTCCGGAAATTTTATAAATGGAAAAACTATAAGGATATCATTCACCAATATCAAGTATATATATATAATAGAGTGGCTAAAAGCAATTATTTATTGCTGCACGACAATATTGTATACACCCATGCTCCCCTACTCAATGTATCGTCTACTATCATTAGGGAAAGCATCTATTCTGGTGGGGAAATAGAAAAACTAATTGATGAAGCAATTGTTGATAGTGTTAAGAAATATTATAATGGTGCCACGCCATGAAAAGAGAGCACTTTTTAAAACTATTAGCTTCAACACCCTTTGCTGCATCAGCTATGAAACTAAACGAATTCGATAATATCACCAAAGACCTTGGGTCATCGCCATTAATGCCCGTGCTATTTGTAGGCCACGGCAATCCGATGAATGCATTGTGGGACAATCCATTTACCCAAAGTTTGAAAAAGCTGGGCGAAGACATCAATGAAATAGAAAACCCTAAAGCAATACTAATGGTATCGGCCCATTGGCTCACCAATGGCACTTATGTGCAAGCAAGCCCAAAACCGCAAACTATTCACGACTTTGGTGGCTTCCCCAAAGAATTGTTCGACATGCAATATCCCGCAGTGGGCTCTCCTGAATTTGCTAACCAAGTTACTACACTACTTACCCATGCCAAAACCACCGAAGAATGGGGACTTGACCATGGAGCATGGAGTATTTTGAAACATATATATCCCGCCGCCGATGTGCCTGTATTTCAATTGAGCATTGATTATTCTCAACCTATGCAATATCACTTCAGCCTCTCGAAACAACTTTGTATACTGCGTGAACGTGGCGTACTTATTATAGGTAGTGGCAATATTGTACACAACCTTCGAATGAGTTTCGAAAAATTCGCTATTAGCGACAGCAAGCCTTACGACTGGGCTGTGGAGTTTGACGAATGGGTAAAAATGCGAATAAACGACCGCAATTTTACCGATATCATTGCATACGAAAAAGCAGGGAAATCTGGCTCTTTGGCTGTTCCCACACCCGATCATTATATACCTTTATTATATAGTGTCGCACTAACCGAACCTAACGAAAAAATAGAACATACCTATGAAGAAGTTTCCTTTGGTGGCATGAGTATGCGAACTATTAAAATTGGGTAATATCTCATATTGAATCGTCGTAACTGAACCACCCTGAAGGGTTCACAGGTTCATAACCTAAATGTGCCGAACGAAGTTTCGACCTTGAAGGGTTTGAACAAATCTATAAAAACATATATAAAATGCCAACCAAACTCCCCAAAAGCTTTTATTTGCAAACAGATGTAGTGTCAATTGCTAAACAACTATTGGGTAAATTACTCTGCACAAATATTGAAGGCCAGTTAGCCAAAGCCATTATTACAGAAACTGAAGCTTATAATGGAATCATTGACAAAGCATCACATGCCTTTGGCGACCGCAATACACCGCGTACCAGCACCATGTATATGCAGGGCGGTGTAGCCTATATATATTTATGCTATGGCATTCATCATTTATTTAATGTGGTATCTCATCACAAAGATATTCCACATGCTGTCCTTATCAGAGCTGCTGAGCCTATAGAAGGTATCGAACACATGCTTGAAAGAAGAAACAGAACTAAACTAGACCGCACCCTTTCAGCAGGCCCAGGTACTCTGAGCCAGGCTTTGGGTATTGATAGAACCTTAAATGGCGAATCATTGACAGGAAAAAAAATATGGATAGAAGATGCCCCACTACTTGCCGAAAAAGATATAATAATAACTACCCGCATTGGCGTTGACTATGCCGCCGAGGATGCACTGTTGCCGTACCGTTTTTATATAAAAAACAGTAAGTTTGTAAGTAGGTATTAATCACCGTTGCCCCTGTCTATGTTAGTGTCCTCACCAACCATCAACTAATCTTTTAGCTATCTTCATAAAAAATTTATAACCATATCTATTGTTTCGGTAAATTTGCAAACGATGCTCAAATATATCCTCATAGCCTCCATCCTCTTATTTACAAAGGTTTCTGTTGCCCAATCGTACGACCTGCTGCCTGTGCGGGTAGACTCATTGCACTGGGGTTATATCGATACCAAAGGCGAAATAACCATTAAGGGTCCTTTCGATGATGCCTACTTTTTTAATGGCGACCGTGCACGCATCAAACTAAATGGCCGCTATGGTTTTATTGACAAGCAAGGCAATATTGCTATACCTGCCCGCTACCATTTGGCCCACGATTTCGATTGCGGCTATAGCTTGGTGGAAGACAGTATATATCATGAACATTTTATTGATACCAAAGGCGAAAAAGCATTTGGACTGCCAAAAGGTGTTGACATAGCCGAGTCTTTTAAAAATGGTTTTAGCAAGGTATTTTCGCAGTATTATACTTATGAAACCAAAACACCAAAACACCATTATAAAATCGGTTTCATGAATACCAATGGCGATATAGCTTTCAACATAGAGGCTGAAGATGTGGGCGACTTCGACCGAGGTCGTGCAATAGTAATAAAAAATAAGGTACTGGGTCTGATTGATACCACAGGCAAATTTATTCTTAAACCCAAATACGATTATATTGGAATTTTTTGTGAAGGACTGGCATTGGTACGACTTGGCAAATACTATGGCTATATCGACACTCTAGGTAAGTTGGTTATAAAAACGAAATATATAAACGCTTCCGATTTTGCCAGCGGATTGGCACCTATTACACTGGATACGATGTGGGGATATATCGACCATAAAGGTAAAATTGTGATAGCACGAGAATATATGTGGGCAGAATCGTTCAGCGAAGGATTGGCAGGTGTTGTAATGAACAAAAAATGGGGAATGATTGACCCAACAGGTTATATGAAAGTTCGCCCTATATTCGACGACTATGCCCCTTTTAGCGAAGGCTTGGCCGCAGTAAAATATATGAACGCTTGGGGCTATTTAGATAAGGATGCCACATTCAAAATAGAACCGCAATATACATTGGCGGGTAGCTTTATCAATGGCATCACACAAGTAGAAGATGGAGTGAATACAATATATATTGATAAAACTGGACGCAAAATATATAGTTTCCGCAAACACAAAAAAGAACATTGGTGGTAAACGAACGCAACAAATCGCTGAGTGAAGTGCATGGCAGTATTGCTGTGCCTGCTGATGGACGCAAATGGAAGCGGCTATTGGCTTTTTTTGGCCCCGCTTACTTAATAAGTGTGGGTTATATGGACCCAGGCAATTGGGCAACCGACCTAGAAGGAGGTAGTCGTTTTGGATACCAACTTATATGGGTATTATTGCTCAGCAACTTGGTAGCTTTATTACTACAAAGTATCTCCGCCCGTTTAGGTATCGTATCAGGTTACGATTTGGCTCAAGCTTCGCGGGCTATGTACCCCAAAGCAGCCAATTTTGGTTTATATATATTGGCCGAAGTATCCATTGCTGCCTGCGACCTAGCGGAGGTAATAGGCATGGCAATCGGCTTGAACCTTTTATTTGGCATACCACTTTTATATGGTGTTTGTATTTCGGTTCTCGACACTTTTCTGCTGCTATTCCTGCTCAATAGAGGCATGCGGAAAATGGAAGCATTTATCATTGTACTGGTATGCATTATAGGCGTGTCGTTTATTATAGAAATGTGCATCGTGAAACCCGAACCTTTGGAAATATTTAAAGGGCTTATCCCTGGTAAACTTAATAGCGAGGCATTATATATAGCCATCGGTATTATAGGTGCTACGGTAATGCCACATAATCTATACCTACACTCGGCCTTGGTGCAAACGCGGCGATACGAACGCAACGACAAAGGAATTCGCCAAGCCATCAAATACAATGTAATCGACTCAGCTATTGCCCTCAACTTGGCTTTGTTTGTAAATGCGGCTATTTTAATATTGGCGGCGGGCTCCTTTTATGGCAAATATGAAGTGGCCGAAATTCAAGATGCCCATAAATTATTGGATGGATTATTTGGTAGCCTGGCCCCTGCCCTATTTGCCATCGCACTTATAGCCGCAGGGCAAAGCTCTACTATTACAGGCACACTCGCTGGGCAAATTATTATGGAAGGTCACGTCAACTTACGTTTGCGTCCTTGGCTTCGACGCTTGGTTACCCGCCTGCTTGCGATTATTCCTGCGGTGGGCACTATTATCATATCTGGCCCCGGTGCTTTGGGCAGTTTGATTGTATTGAGCCAAGTAGTGCTCAGCCTCCAACTTGGCTTTGCCATGGTTCCGCTCATCCATTTTGTGAGCAGCAAAAAACGCATGGGCAAATATGCAATAGCATTGTGGTTAAAAATATTGGCCTGGCTCTCTACTGTTATTATAGTGGGGCTCAATGGCAAATTGGTATACCAAAAACTAAGCGACTATATACCAACCGCCCCAGCATGGCAGCAGGTATTAATTATGACAGTGGTATTTGCCGCCATTATTTTGTTTATATATATATTGGTAACCCCTTGGCTTAGTATACTGCGGAAACGCAGTAACAAATTGCCCCACGGACTGGCACGCGAACTTGGGCATTTGCAATTACCTAAACATCATCGCATTTGTATAGCCATCGATTTTTCCGATATGGACAAGCGAGCCATCGAACATGCAATTGCACACGGAGGCGATAAGGCAGAATATATATTGGTACATGCTGTTGAAACCGCAGGTGCAAGGCTTATTGGGGAAGATATTCTCGATTTCGAAACCCAAAGCGATACCGAAAACATAACACTCTACACCGGCGAACTTATCAAACGGGGCTACCGTGCCACCTGCCATGTGGGCTACGGTAGCCCTGTAAAAGTGATACCTCAAATGATCCTCGACCACAAAGCCGATATGGTGGTAATGGGTGCCCACGGACACAAAGGTTTTAAAGACCTCCTATTTGGCGAAACCGCCGATGCCGTGCGACACAGGGTAAGTGTACCTGTATTTATTGTGAAAGGGTAGGGCTGGATATTTTATATATAGTATTTTTTATTTTTGAAATACGGATGCTTCGGAAGCGTCATACCGAACTTTTGCTCGTGGTCGATCCTATGGCTGGTTACGGTACTTTCATACAAGACTCTTAATACCAATTCTTAACCTAAAATAGTTCTCCGCCTGTGGCGGATTAGTTTGTAGAATGGTAATGCCGAACTACAATACATTTAGTCCCTTTCTTTTGGACTATTATATATTGAGTTTCGGTATTATTATAGTCCTTCAATAAACGAAACAAACTCTGTAGCAATGCAAGAGTTGTTTTGTTTTATATTTGTATTATATACTTTGAAGCACAAGAAGTATATCTCATAGAGGTGCAAAGATGCGGATGGCAAGCTATTCTCAATAACTTTAAAAAACATACTGAGGCAATAATAGTGTCTACTCTATTGCCCTGTGGTTTACTAAGGTCTCGCTACAAAACAGAAAAGCTCGGGATTACTCCCAAGCTTCCTGCTGTTGGCAAAACCAACAACTCCCTAAAATAAGATTTACAAAAATTTATTAATAATTGTTCACCTTAGTGATCTTTAATATCTCTGTTTTTTGCCCGTCGGCAATTGTAATCATATAAATTCCGGCTGGCATTGTTTCAAGTTCGCTCATGGTCAAAGTATTCGACCCCTTGCGTAAATTGTATTTTACTGTGTATACCACTTTGCCATCAATGCTTTGCACGGTGCATGCAATGCTTTTCTCTTCAGTGGTGTTTATGGCAATATTATAAGTAGTTAAGAAAGGATTGGGGAACACACTATAACTGGTAGAAGCAGCGTTATTAGCTTTACTCAAGGTTTTTATAATAGAATAACTACTTTCTCCGTTCCAGTCTGTTTGCTTAATGCGATAGTATAAATGAGAAGCATTCAGTTTTCCCGCATTTACATCGGTGTAGGTATAATTATTTACACCAGATTTTTCTGCCGCTTCAATGGTGAACAAGTATTCAAAGTCTTTTCCATTAATACTACGTTGAACTTCAAAATATTTGTTATCTACTTCGTAAGTTGTGCTCCAATCAAGTTTGGCATCAATACCCTGCCATTTGGCAGTAAAGCCTAACCATGTAACAGGCAATGCACTAAATGCACTTACTGAATAGGTAGCTAATGCACCAAGTTCGTTAGCCGAGTCTTTCCATCCATAGGTGAATGAGAATGACATGTGGCCATTTTTCCGCAGAAACACATTCAAGTTTGATGGGTCGAAATTAGGTATTTCATATCTGCTTGAAGCAGCGTTCCAATATATATAAGAAGAATCTGTATTGCTTGGGCCTGGGCTCAATGAGATATTGATAGTGCCATTAAAGTAAACTATCACATCATTGGCAGAATCGGGCAAAGTGGTTATTACAAATTTTCTCAACCCACTTGAGCCTGTTGCTCCTCCATAATTTCCATCCTCTGGGTCACTACCCGATACCTTGCCAGGCCTTACCGCAGACGAGTATCCATTGACTACTCCATCAGCAGTACCTGTTGAATCATTCAGACTCAGCTTGAAAGGATAATTTGCATCGCTAGATGGTTTATTAAAATCATTGGCATTTAGACCCGTATAACTCTTATTGTAAGCAGCACAAAGCTGCTCTATGCCAAAATTGGCATTGGCAATATTGGTAGTTACCAAGGTTATTGCCAATTTTCCATTAACTGTGCCATCTGAACCAGAACCAGCACCTAAGTTTTCACCAGTATATATCCAATTAGAGGGAAGTGCTACAGGAGGTGAGGGATTGCCCGGGTTAGCAGAGTTATTATTAGTTACCATCACATTATAAGAACCAGGGTATTGATTGTTAAAGGTAAATGTTCCATTAGTATTTACGTTGACTTTAGCTACTACCGTGTTTATTCCGTCTATTATATAAGCTACCAATTGATTGCTATTAGGATTATTTATCCCTGTGCCATTCACTGTATTGTCAACCAATGCGTTCAAATCGTTATAAACATTTCCACTAATACTTAATAATTCAAATGGAATTGTGATTGTCCAAGGATTAATACATGGGAATCCAGCATTGTCGAAAGGTTTGAATAATATATTTACAGAAATAGCTCCGTTAATAGGGTCAATGGTAATTGTTTGTGTGGGCTGACCTACACTATTAGTAGGAACCTTTACACCTCCACTTGGAAAGCTGCCTGATGTGTATGTAGTGCCATTAATTGTAATACTCGTAACATTATTAGGGAAAGAAATAATAGATAATGAATCGACTCTTCCTCCTGTATCAAATGGCACAAATAATCCAGGTGATACCGTCACATTTGTTGTTCCTCCTGGGTTAATTTGGGCAATGGTTTCTGTGTCCATGGCCATTGGTCTTTGTTCAATACCAAAATTGGCATTCGTTATATTAGAAGTACTAAGTGTTAAAGACAATTTTCCATCAATTGTGCCATCACTTCCAGAAGTGGAACCAAGGTTCTCCCCTGTATTCACCCACTGCGTGGGGAGTGAGGTTGCAGGTGCTGAACTGCTTACAGCACCTTGGTTAGTGCTAACCTGCACTGTATATGATGCTGGAGTAATGCCTGTAAAACTAAATGTACCATTGTTGTCCACAGCTATAGTGGCTATAACGATATTTGAACTGTTCAATAGGTTTGCGTACACCTGTGTTGTACTAGGTTTATTAATACCTGTTCCATTAACATTATTGTCACGCAAGCCATTGGTATCATTATATACATTACCACTGATAGTGATACAAGTAAAGTTGATGGTCATCGTTGAAATGGTCGAGGTGTTTATCTGTCCTGCTGAGTCACATGCAGCATAGGTAAATGTTA
>JAWXAU010000036.1 GCA_034439655.1 Bacteroidota bacterium
AACTCTAAATTAAAAGGAGAATCAACGCCTATATTTCATGTGAAAAAGAAGAATAATTATTCATTATACTATGCTTTTAATTCAAAATAGACAATTGTTTCTGGTGGCTGAGTTTTTGAGCAGACCCTATATAGTGAGTTTCGGTATAAAACGATTTATGAATTTGACCAATACCAAATGACGAGGTTTTTTCCAGATAAGAAAAAAATACTTTAAGGTTCTTAAAATGGAATCCCAAATAATTATCTGTAAATCCCTTTTTTAATAAAAATTCATTATATTTCTTATAGAATTTTGCCCAGTATTTTTTTCTTTTTCTAGCTCAATTTTGGGTGATTTTAATACGGGTCTTATTCGTAAATTAAAGGGAGATACAATCTAAACTTCTCCCACAACTCATAAAACGCCACTCACAACAATATTTCAAATCCCAGAAAAATCCCTTTAATTTGCAACCGCAAAACAATAACACTCGTGCAAAAAGTAACCCTAGCCGAAGAAGAATTGGTAGCCCTGCTAAAACAGGGAGGCCGCGAGGGTTACGATTATTTGTACAAGCACTATTCAGCCACACTCTACGGTATTGTTTTGCGTATTTTGCCTCACGAGGACCAAGCCCGCGATGCCCTGCAAGATACTTTTATTAAAATTTGGAAAAACATTAGTCAGTACGATGCCACTAAGGGCCGCCTCTATACCTGGATGGCCAATGTAGCACGCAATGTGGCTATCGATACGCTAAGGAGCAAGGCACATCAGAACTTCCAAAAAAACCAAAACATCGAAGACTCCGTACATACACTCGACACACTTAATAGCAACCAACCCAAGGTGGAGCTGATAGGAGTGAGGGACTTAGTAAAAGAACTCAAAAAAGACCAACGCGAACTTATTAACTTAGTTTACTTCGGAGGCTATACGCAAGAAGAAGCCGCTAAAGAAATAGGCATTCCCTTGGGCACCGTCAAAACCCGTATACGGGCAGCCATGCTCACTTTGCGAAACATATTTACACAAAAAGAACAATACAATTGAATATAACTAACTACATATCGTCAGGCTACATAGAGGGTTACCTCTTTGGCATGCTTACGCCCGATGAGGTGTTGCAGTTTGATACATTGTTGAAACAATCGCCCGTGCTTAAAGCCGAGTATGAAAGAGTGCAACAATCGCTGCAAGGTTATGTAGAAGCTCATGCTGTAGTACCTCCTGCAAATATGCAAGAGCAAATATGGGCGAAGTTGCAAAAACAGGAACAAAAACCGCAACCTTTAGTTGAAGAAGTAGTAGAAAAAGCTCCAGAGAAAGTAGTTGAGAAAGAATTCGTAAAACCAGTACCGCCACCACCTGCTGTTAAACAAGAACAAAAATCCGCACCACTTAAAATACATAAACTCGAGGATACAGATTCAGCGAAACCAGTAAGGCGTTTCCGTTTAGCACCTTGGTTTGCCGCAGCATCTTTTATAGGGATGATGGCAGCAAGTTATTTGGCCAATGACTATTATAATAATTGGCAGCAAGCCGAAGGCAAGATAACCGCTTACCAAAGCGAGAAAAACAAACTAGCCAGCGAAATGGAAGCTCAAAAAGCAAGTATGAAAACACTTGCCGATGAAAATGAATGGTTCCGTAAGCCTAGTTTGAAGTTTATTAAACTAGAGGGCAAAGCTATTTCACCCAAATCCGACGTTATAATATGCTGGGATCGTGAGGGCAAAGATGTAATGGTTACCTATGCCAATATGCCCAAGCCTCCCGAAGGAAAGCAATACCAATTGTGGGCCATACAGGATGGTAAGCCCATCGACTTAGGTATGATAGACATGAATGCCACCAAAAAAGGAGTCGCCCATATGAAGAGTGTAGCAAAAGCACAAGCCTTTGCCATCACACTAGAGAAAGTAGGCGGCAGTGCGTCTCCTACACTTGAACAGATGTATGTGTTCGGGAATATATAATCCATGAAAAACATAGTAATAACAGGCGGCACACGAGGCATTGGCCTCGCCACAGTTCAAATATTTGCAGCAGGCGGCTATAATATATCCTTTTGTGCCCGCAATTATATAATGGTAGAAAAGCTTGTGGAAGAATTAAGAGAAAGCTATCCCAACCAAACATTCTTTGGCTTTTCAGCCGATATCACTGTAAAAGAAGAACTACAACTATTTGCAAAAAAAATCATTGAAAAGTTCGAACACATACATTTGCTCATTAATAATGCAGGCATGTTCGAACCCGGTGGCATCAGCACCGAAGAAGAAGGTGTGTTCGAAAGGCAGATAGCCACCAATGTTGCAGCAGCTTATCATCTAACCAGAGCTATACTTCCTGTTATGCAAAATAATGAAGGCAATATCATCAATATAGGTTCAACCGCTAGCTTCACGCCCTATGTAAATGGTGGTAGTTACTGTATCAGCAAGTTTGCCTTATTGGGTTTTAGCAAAGTATTGCGTGAAGAATTAAAACCAAGAGGCATACGTGTTACCAGTGTATTGCCAGGTGCCACCCTCACCGATTCGTGGGAGGGAACTATATTGCCCCAAAGCCGCTTTATGCAAGCTACTCATGTAGCCCGTGCTCTGTGGGATGTTCACCACCTGCCAGCCACAACCGTTGTAGAGGAATTGGTCATGCGTCCGATGCAGGGCGATATATAACAAGATAGAGACAGCATCGCTAGAATTTCGTTGAACATAGTAGGGTGTCCACACCTGCAACAAGCGAGGTGACCAAAGTTGTTATTTTCGTAGCTAAATAGCTAACTCACACGCATTGAACTATAAAACCCAAAAAAGTTTTGTTTTTAAGGGGTATATGTGTTTATTTTGCAGCCCTTTTGCAATTTTGCAACAACAAACAAAAAAGAATTAAAATATAGATATGTCAATCATTAGTCGAATTAGGAACAACGCCACAGGGTTAGCAGTAGGTTTAGTGGCCTTTGCCTTGGTATCATTTATTGTATCGGATGCCATCAACAACAACATGGGCATTTTTAGGAGTCAGGATAACAGCATGGCAATCATTGCTGGTAAGAAAGTTGAGTTCAAAGAATATGACAATCGTACAGATTATGAAGCTCAATTAATGGCTTTCCGTCAAAATCCTGATAAACCAGAAACACCTACTACACAAATGCGTGACCAAGCTCAAAATGTGGTATGGAACGATATACAAGACGAATATATTTATAACAGCGAATTGGAGAGACTTGGTTTGGATAAACTAAGTGGCCAAGAGTTAGCTGAGATATTGCGTGACGAAAAAAGACCAGCCCGTGAGATGCAGCAATTGTTTGGTCAGCAATTTTCGGCTGCTATGGTTACACAGTATTACAAAATGCAGGGAAATATTCCTGAGGATAAAAATGGTAAGATTTCGAATATGCTCGAGCTTGCTAAACGTGATGTGGAAAAACGTCGCCGTATGGAAAAGTATTATAATTTGATGAAGTCGGTTGTATATGTTTCCAATTTAGAAGCAAAAGATATGTGGGCAAGTCACCAAAGGTCGGCTAACTTTAAAGTAGTGGCCTTGAAGTATAATACTGTAAGCGATAGCAGTGTTAAAATTAATGATGAGGATCGCCAGAAATGGTATAACGAAAATGCATATAAGTTTCAAAACAATGACGAGAACAGAGAAATAAAATTTGCAGCGTTCGATATTTTACCAAGTTCGGCCGACAGTGCTGAAGCCAAAAAACAATTTGACGACTTTTGGTTCAAGTTAAACAATGTCCATAATGACTCTGGCTTCAAATCATTAGCATCAACCTATAATTTGGATACCAACTATTATGGTAAAAATGCATACCCCAACCCAATGATTGCCGATTCAATGTTCAATGGCAAAATTGGGCGTACTATAGGCCCATCTTTAGAGGGTAATGCTTTTAAAGTATATAGATTAACCAATACCAAGCAAGACAGTACTTATTCTTTAAAACTAAGACATATATTAATTAATTGGAAAAAGAATAAAGATAAAATTGATACAGTGGCTACTATGAAAGTTGTTGATTCACTTATGGCTTTGTTGAAAAAGGGTGGTGACTTCGTTTTATTGGCAAATGCAAATACTGAGGATCCAGGTAATAGAGACCAACAGACAGGGGGGCAGAAAGGTGGATTTTACGATTGGACCAATGAAAAACAATATATGCCCGAGTTTTCGAAGGCGGCAAAAACTACCGCTATCGGACAAGTAGGACTTGCTAAAACTACTTACGGCGTGCACATTGTGAAACCAGAAGATAAAACAAACCACATGATACAGGTGGCCTCATACGAGGTGAGAATTGAACCTGGCAAAGAGACACAAACCACGGCGGAAAAGAAAGCAGAAGAGTTTCGCAACAGCGTAAAAACGGCAGAAGATTTTGAAAAGTCGGCAGGTAAATCAGGAGTAATTTTGCAGACGGTTCAAGTATCCTCATCACAAAGAGATATTCCCGGTGTGCCAGAGTCAAAGTCATTGTTGGGATGGACTATGAAAGGTAAAAAAGGCGATATATCAGACGTGCAATTATTTGGTAACCGTCAAGTGATAGCTATTATAATAAACATAAAAGAAAAGGGAATCCCTAAAATGGAAGATATCAAAACCATTGTTGATCAGGAAACCATTAAAATGAAAAAAGCAGAGGAATTCCGCAAGCGTATAGAAGCAGCCAAGGCAAAAACCAAAAACACAGTCGATTTGGCTATTGAACTAAAAACTGTAGACCAAAGTGCCGAAAATCAAACCTTCGATAATAACAATATTGCAGCATTAGGGCCAGAGCCTAAATTATTGGGAGCAGTTTTTGGAACTGCCGCAGGTCAGTTTACCGATGTAGTAGAAGGTAATCAAGGTGTATATATTGCCTTAGTTGAAAAATTCAATGATGGTGCCGCAGCCCCCAAAGATTTTAAAACCGAGCAGAAAGAAATTAACATGCGATTAAAGGGAAGTGCTGAGTATATGCTTAAAGCTGCCATGAAACAAAAAGCTGAAATATCAGATAGACGTTTCCTCTCCTTTTAATAGAATATAAAAACATAGTAACAAAGAGCCACGATATCAAAATGTCGTGGCTCTTTTGCTCTTATACCCAAGGTTTGATATCTTTTTAAAGTCATTCGATATTTCGGCGTTATTTTTGAAACCTTGTATAGCAGCAAACCGTATCTCATAAACAAATTACTCCAATGAAATTATTTCGCCGTTTTAAAAAGCAACTCATGTATCTCGGTATTGCCTTGGTTCTTATAGTTCCTACCGCTGCAGTATCTGATGAATACTTCGAGATATCCAAGAATTTAGATATTTTCGTTACCTTGTTCAAAGAGGTGAACACTTATTATGTTGACCCCACCGACCCTGGCAAACTAATGAGAAAGGCCATCGACGAGATGTTGAAAACATTAGATCCTTATACTGATTATATATCTGAATCGGAAATAGAAGATTATAGGTTTACCATAACTGGTGCATACGGAGGAATAGGTTCGCAAATAGGAATACGCGATAATGAGATTATTATAACCGACCCCTATGAAAATAGTCCTGCCCAGAAATCGGATCTGAGACCCGGTGATGTAATATTGGAAATAGACGGCATAAATATGATAGGAAAAAGCACCTCCGATGCTAGTAAACTATTGAAAGGGCAGCCCAAAACAAAACTGAAGATTAAGATAAAACGTGAAGGCGAGGGTAATATGATGAAAGAGGTGGAACGCGAAGAAATAAAAGTAAAGAACGTGCCCTATTATGGAATGATAAATGACAAAGTAGGTTATATAAAACTTCGAGATTTTCGCAGCGATGCTGGCAATGATGTGGCCAATGCTTTGAAAGAATTGAACGAAAAAAACCCATCAATAAAAGGGGTAATTCTCGACCTGAGAGGGAACCCCGGTGGCTTATTGATTGAGGCAGTAAATGTGGTAAATGTTTTCTCGCCCAAAAATCAATTGGTGGTGAGTACAAAAGGCAAGGTGAAAGAATGGGAAAAGGAATATAAAACCATGCAAATACCCGTTGATGAAAATATACAAGTGGTGGTATTGACCAATCGTGGCTCGGCATCAGCATCAGAAATTGTGAGCGGCACCATTCAGGATTTGGATAGAGGTATTGTAATCGGCCAACGTTCATTTGGTAAAGGCTTGGTGCAAAGTACACGCAGCCTAAGTTATAATACGCAGCTCAAAGTTACCACAGCCAAGTATTATACCCCTTCAGGTCGCTGTATACAAGCACTCGACTACAGCCATCGCAACGAGGATGGCTCAGTGGGCGAAATAGCCGATTCGCTCAAGAAAGCTTTCAAAACCAAAAATGGCCGTAAAGTGTTTGATGGTGGAGGAATTACGCCAGATATAAAGGTGGATGAAGTGAAGTACAGTGCGGTAACCCAAAGCCTTATGGCCAAACAATTAGTGTTTGACTTTGCATCGAAATATTATAAAGAACATAAAACTATTGCCCAGCCCAAAGATTTTAAAATTACAGATGTAGACTTTGAAGATTTTGTAAGTTTTGTTTCATCCAAAAATTATGATTATAAAACCAAAACGGAGAAGCAATTGGAAGAGTTGAAAAAGAAAGCCGAGGAAGAAAAGTATTTCGAATCCATTAAAGCAGAGTACGAGAAACTGAAAACGGAATTATATAATAACAAAAAATCGGATGTACTTAAATATAAAGACGAGATAAAAATATTGATAGAACGCGAAATTGTAAAACGTTATTACCATGAACGAGGCACTTACGAAAACTCTTGGGACGATGACCCAGACATTCTGCAGGCCGTTAAAGCTATCAACGACGATGCCTTGTTCAACAAACTATTGAAACCATAATATGATATTAAGAAGGAATATATTATATAGTAATCTCTAATTCCAGGCAACTATTAATAGTTATATCTATGCTTGTCGAAGATTATATAATTATCTTGTTCTTTGGTTTAATCGGAGGTTTTGTTTCAGGATTATTAGGTGTGGGTGGTGGCGTTTTGTTTATTCCAGCATTGGAATTTTATCTAAAAAAATTGGGGGTGAACGATGCAGATGCGGTCAAGTTTATTCTGGCCAATTCACTATTTGTAATTATATTTTCAGGTATCATCATTACCTATAAACAAATCAAACTGAATAATTTTTACAGTAAGCAAGTAATACAAACTACTTTGCCTGCTTTGGTAAGTACTATTGCAGTGACCTATGCTATAGAACAAGAATGGTTTTTATATGATAAGAAAACCTATACCCTAGTATTTCTTTTTATGTTAGCACCCTTGGTGTTTCGTATGTTTTTCGATAAGCAAAAGGACGAAATCGAAAGTAATGTTTTTCCAAATTCCATGAAGATGGGTTTTACAGGTTTCTTTACGGGAATAATTACTTCTGTTTCTGGTTTGGGAGGCGGCATTGTGATGGTACCCGTATTTACCAACCTGCTTAAGATTAATATTAAGAAAGCTACTTCAATTTCTACAGGTGTAATACCTGTGTTGGCAATTGCAAATGTAGCATTATATATTTTCGCAAATAATATCCAACAGCTTCACAACCTGCAGACAGGTTATATCGTCTACCCATTAGTGTTGCCACTTATTATAGGCGTGTTTGTTACCGCTCCGTTGGGTGTGCATGCCGCCAAAACTATGAAGCCATTTACACTCAAGTTCATATTTGCAAGTATTATTAGTATTGTAATGATTGTAAAAGTATTGCAACTTAACGATGTATTATAGATAAGCAGTTAACCATTTATTATTTTCGCAGTCCAAAAAAAAGTATCTACCAAACACATTTATATGAATCGTATTTTTTTTATTATAACATTATTGTATTATAGTAATACCTATTCTCAATTTGTAAAACCACATGCACAACTTAAGTCCGATTTAAAAAAGCATATATTGTTTTTGGCTAACGATTCCTTGCAAGGTCGTGCCACAGGCACAAGGGGAGAGGCATTGGCATCAGATTATATAATTAAGCAATTTACTACTTTGGGTCTGCAACCAATGATGCCTTACGATAATTATTTGCAACCATTTAAATATACTTCAAAAGTTTATTTGGGCAAAAAAAACACACTCAAATATATAGAAAGTGGAAACAATGGGAGTTTCCCTTTATATAAAGCATTTTATCCGCTCAACAGCAGTGGGAGTGGGGTAGCCTTTGCAAGAGCCATCACCGCAGGGTTCGGTATTTCTGCACCCAAAATGAACCACGATGATTATGCTCCTTTAGATAAAGAAAATATTAAAGGAAAAATATTTGTGATAAAAGTAGGGTACCCTGATGCGAAAATCCATTCAACCTATGCCGAATATGATATTGATTATCGTATTGATTTAGCAATTAAAAACGGGGCTGCGGGCATTGTATTTATCAATGACCAAGACTCAGCCTTCAATCCCGACTCCGGTATTCATATAAAAGGGAATCGTAAAAGTATCCCAATAGTTTTTTGTGGCAATAAACGGATAACGTCCGGCAGGGTGAGCAAAGATCCTGTTTTCTTTATAGAAACTGAAATTATAAAAGAAGAAAAAACAGGGCATAATGTTATTGCCTTTATTAATAACAAAGCCGAGAACACCGTGGTAATAGGTGCCCATTACGATCACTTGGGTCTTGGTGAAATATCAGGAAGTTTACACAAAGGAGCCCCTGCTACACACAATGGTGCCGATGACAATGCGAGTGGTGTTGCAGCATTGCTCGAACTGGCGGGCCAGCTTAAAGACAATCCCAAGGCTTCCGGCAATAATTATATATTTGTGGCATTCAGTGGTGAAGAACTGGGGCTTTATGGTTCCAAACATTTTGTTAATGATATGGGTTTTGGCATCCAGTCATTCAATTACATGCTTAATATGGATATGGTGGGTCGTTTGGATTCCACCAAAAATATTTTGGCAGTAAGTGGTACTGGCACCTCTCCCCAATGGGTTTTGCTCGATAGCATTAAAAACCTTCCCTTCAATATCAAAAAATCTGAATCGGGAGTTGGCCCAAGCGACCATACTTCATTTTATAAAGAGAAGATACCAGTCTTGCATTTTTTTACGGGCAATCACAATGACTATCATAAACCTAGCGACGACGAAATTTATATAAACTATGAGGGCGAGGCACAAGTGATATATTTTATGTATAATATTATATTGCAAATGGACAAGCAAGGCAAACTACCTTTTACCGCCTCCAAAGATAATAGCGAAGGCGATCGCCCACGTTTTAAAGTAACTATGGGAATCATGCCCGATTATATGTACGAAGGTTCGGGAATAAAAGTAGATGGGGTAACCGCCGAAAAACCTGCCGCCATTGCAGGAATTCAAAAGGGCGATATTATTATAGATTTAGGTGGTATAAAAACCACTGATATGCAGCAATATGTGAAGGCTTTGGGTGGCCACGAAAAGGGCGATAAAGTACCCTGCAAATTGTTACGTGGAGGGAAAGAAGTTGTGGTGCAGGTGGTGTTTTGAGGAATGCGAGAATTCGCACCGTAATTAAAGTCACTTGTTATAGAGATTTCTCAAAAAAGCAAAAAATAAATTCGGCTGCCAAGCAAAAAAATGCTATCAAAGCCAGTCCCTGCCTATCAAGCAAAGAAAAGAAAAAAATTTTTTGTCCCCTATTTTTTAGTTAAGGTTAGCCCCTTATCTTTGCAGCCCCAAAATTTGTAGGGATACCTATTTATTGTGGTCAAATAAAACAACAATCAAATGTTACAACCCAAACGTACCAAATACCGTAAGATGCAGAAAGGCCGTGTGAAAGGACTTGCTACACGTGGTCACTTAATCGAGTTCGGCTCTTTTGGCCTAAAGTCGCTTGAGCCAGCCTGGATAACCGCTCGTCAGATAGAAGCCGCCCGTATTGCCGTAACCCGTTTCATGAAACGTGAAGGAAATGTATGGATACGCATTTTCCCTGATAAACCAGTTACCAAGAAGCCAGCAGAAGTTCGTATGGGTAAAGGTAAAGGAGCCCCTGAGTATTGGGTAGCCCCAATTAAGCCTGGTACCATTATTTTCGAAAGTGACGGTGTTCCCTTAGAAGTTGCAAAAGAAGCCATGAGGCTTGCAGCTCAAAAACTACCTGTTACAACCCGTTTCGTAGTTAAACCTGATTATACCGCCGAGTAAAAATAATACTGTAAAAAAATGAAACAGAAAGATATAGCTCAGTTATCTGCAGAAGAGTTGAAAAAAACCCTTACAGAAACTCGTATAGCTCTCACCAAAATGAAATTGAACCACGCAGTGGCCAATATGGAAGCCCCACACAAAATAAGGGAAACACGCCGTGCAGTTGCCCGAATGATCACTGAAACAAAAAACCGCAATAGCACAGCCCAATTATAATACAGCAATGGAAGAAACAACAAATATAGCCACACGCAAAGAACGTAAGTCCATAGTGGGTAAAGTGGTGAGCAACAAAATGGATAAGTCCATAGTGGTAGCTGTTGAACGTAAGTACAAACACGAGAAGTATGGTAAATTCATCAAGAATACCTCTACTTTTATGGCTCACGACGAAAAGAATGAATGCAATATCAGCGATATCGTTAAGTTGATGGAGACCCGTCCCCTTAGCAAAAATAAACGCTGGAGACTGGTAGAAATAATAGAAAGGGCAAAATAAAATGGTACAACAAGAATCGAGATTAAAAGTAGCCGACAACTCTGGAGCCAAAGAAGTTTTGGTTATCCGCGTTTTAGGAGGTACCCGCAAGCATTATGCAAGCGTGGGCGACAAAATAGTAGTGACCGTTAAAGATGCTATCCCTTCTGGAGGTATCAAAAAAGGGTCTGTAACAAAGGCAGTAGTAGTTCGCACCAAAAAAGAAGTTCGCCGTGCTGATGGTTCATACATCCGCTTCGATGATAACTCTTGCGTATTGCTTAATGCCCAAGACGAGCCACGTGCTACCCGCATATTCGGGCCAGTAGCTCGCGAACTACGTGAAAAGCAATATATGAAAATAGTATCCTTAGCACCAGAAGTATTATAATACAATATAAAAACAATGGCAACAATATTTGAAAAACACCGCAAACTGAACGTCAAGAAAGGCGATCAGGTAATCGTTATAGCCGGCGATGACAAAGGCAAAAAAGGCCGCATACTCGAAGTATTGCGTGAAAAAAACCGTATTTTAGTAGAAGGTGTTAACGTGGTTAAAAAGCATTTGAAACCTAACGTTAACAAACAATTCCCTAATGGCGGTATTATAGATAAAGAAATGTCTATCAATATTTCTAACGTTAAAGTAATTGATGCCCAAGGCAATTCTACTCGTATAGGACGTAAAGCCGATGAGGATGGAAATTTACAACGTTACTCAAAAAAATCAGGTGAAATTATAAAGAACTAATAAGCCATGAGCTACCAACCAAGATTAAAAACAAAATTTGAAGAGAGCATCAAGTCAAACCTTAAAGAGAAGTTTGGCTATACCTCTACTATGCAAATACCAAGAATCACCAAAATATGCCTTAACCAAGGATTAGGTGATGCTGTTGCAGATAAAAAACTGATTGAAAACGCCGTTGTCGAGATGAGCAAAATAGCAGGTCAAAAAGCCGTGCCTACAAAATCGAAGAAAGACGTATCCAATTTCAAACTGCGTAAAGGAGTTCCCATAGGGGCTCGTGTTACTTTGCGTGGTGAAAGGATGTACGAATTCCTCGACAGATTGGTATCGGTTTCCTTACCCCGTGTTCGCGATTTTCAAGGACTTAAGACTACAGGTTTTGATGGCCGAGGAAATTACTCATTCGGTGTTACAGAGCAAATCATTTTTCCTGAGATAGTGATTGATAAAGTAAGCAAAATAAATGGTATGGATATCACTTTTGTAACTACTGCAACTAGCGACGAAGAGTGCCGTGAACTTTTGAAAGAATTTGGAATACCTTTTAGCAAAAACTAATATTAAACAAGAACAATAATAATGGCCAAAGAATCAATAAAAGCCCGTCAACGCAAACGCGAAAAAGTAGTAGCCTTGTACGCCGAAAAAAGAGCAGCTCTTAAAAAGGCTTGCGATTACGAAGGACTACAAAAATTGCCAAGGAATGCTTCTCCTGTTAGATTAAAGAACAGATGTAGCTTAACTGGCCGCCCTAAAGGTTATATCAGGGAATATGGCATCTGCCGTAACCAGTTTCGCGACCTAGCACTTGCTGGTCGTTTACCAGGAGTAACCAAGGCGTCTTGGTAAAATAAAAAAGAATTAACAGAAAGTGCAGGCAAGTGCCCGTAACTCTAAACAAATATAAAAAATGACAGATCCAATAGCAGATTATTTGACTCGATTGAGGAACTCAATTAAAGCAAATCAAAGGATTGTGGAAATACCCGCATCCAAACTTAAAAAAGAAATGACCAGGGTATTGTTCGAAAAGGGCTATATCCTAAATTACAAATTCGAAGACGAAGGTCCACAAGGCGTTATTAAAATTGCTCTCAAGTATAACCCAGTTACCAAGGCTCCTGCCATTCGTAAATTAACAAGGGTTAGTAAACCAGGTTTACGAAAGTATGCCGACCATTCCACCTTGCCACGTGTAATCAATGGATTAGGTATCGCTATTATCACCACTTCAAAAGGTGTGATGACCGATAAAGAAGCACGTCAATCAAATGTAGGCGGCGAAGTTTTGTGTTACATTTATTAATCATAAAGGAGAAAAAGAAATGTCACGTATAGGAAAATTGCCCATTACAATTCCCACAGGAGTGGATGTAAAGTTAGCCGACAACAATATAGTTGCCGTTAAAGGCCCCAAAGGGCAGCTTGAACAAAAAATAGATTCTGATATTGCCATTGAGATAGAAGGCAGTGTCATCACCTTAAAACGCCCTACGGAACAAAAACGTCATAAAGCTCTTCATGGTCTATATAGGTCGTTGATTGGTAATATGATCAAAGGTGTTTCCGAAGGTTATAAAATAGAACAAGAACTAGTAGGTGTGGGATATAAAGCCACCAACGATGGACAAATTCTTGACCTAACACTCGGTTTTTCGCATCATGTTTATATGCAAATTCCAGTAGAAGTTAAAATAGAAACACGTCAGGATAAAGGACAAAACCCCATCATCACCCTTACGAGTGCCGACAAACAATTGATAGGACAGGTAGCTGCCAAAATTAGGTCGTTACGCAAACCCGAGCCATACAAAGGTAAAGGTATCAAGTTTGTGGGCGAAATACTTCGTAGAAAAGCAGGTAAATCAGCAGGTAAATAATAGTAAAAACGAAAGGAAACTACAATGGCATTTACAAAAACAGATAGAAGAGATAAAATACGCCGCAAAATTCGTGGCAGTATATCAGGAACTGCAGCTAGACCAAGGTTGTCAGTTTTTAGGAGCAATAAGCAAATATATGCTCAACTAATTGACGATGTGGCAGGCAAAACTTTGTTAGCCTCCTCTTCTGCCAAGTTGGACGTTAAAACTAACAAAATAGAAATTGCTTCATTGGTTGGCAAGACCCTTGCTGAAAAGGCACTCGAGTCGGGAATCAAAGAAGTAGTATTCGACCGTGGTGGTTATTTGTACCATGGCCGTGTGAAAAGTTTAGCAGAAGGAGCCCGCGAAGGTGGCTTGGTATTTTAATTATTAAAACAGCAAAGAAATGTCGAACGATAACGTAAAAAAAGTAAGAACCAGCGAACTAGAACTCAAAGAGAGACTGGTTCACGTTAACCGCGTAGCTAAGGTTACCAAAGGAGGCCGTACCTTTAGCTTCTCAGCTATTGTTGTGGTAGGCGATGGTAAAGGCATCGTAGGGCACGGATTAGGTAAGGCAATGGAGGTAAGCGACGCTATTTCAAAAGGCGTTGAAGATGCTAAAAAGAACCTAATTAAAGTGCCTATTATCAATGGTTCAGTTCCTCATGAAGAAAATGGCAAATATTCGGGGGGCAGAGTATTCTTGAAACCAGCCGCACATGGCACAGGCGTAATAGCCGGTGGTGCTATGCGTGCAGTTCTTGAGAGTGCTGGTATCACCGATGTATTGGCTAAATCAAAAGGATCTTCAAATCCCCACAATGTGGTGAAAGCCACAATAGCTGCCCTTAGCAAAATGCGTGATGCAGCAAGTGTTGCAACAAGCAGAGGAATTTCAATGAAACAAGTTTTTAACGGTTGATATTATCATGGCTAAAATTAGAATCAAACAAATCAAATCGAAAATAGACAGGCCCGAAAACCAAAAACGTAATTTGGAAGCATTGGGCTTGCGTAAACTCAATCAAACTGTTGAACACGAAGCTACTCCTCAAATATTGGGAATGCTGAGAAAAGTATCACATTTGGTAACAACTGAAAATATTTAAAGACCTTCAATAAAATCATGGAATTACACAATTTAAAACCCGCCGAAGGAGCTACTAAGAAGGACAAGCGTATTGGTCGCGGTACAGGATCAGGCAGAGGTGGAACAGCTACCAAAGGTCACAAAGGAGCACAATCGCGTTCTGGTTATTCTGCCAAGGCTGGTTTCGAAGGGGGGCAAATGCCACTTCAACGCCGCTTGCCTAAATTTGGTTTTACAAATATCAACCGCATTGAGCACACAGGCATTAACTTAGATACCTTGCAAAGATTGGTGGACACTAAAAAAATCACCGAATTTAATTTGGAAGTATTCTATAAAAATGGGCTCACTTCAAAAAATGATTTGGTGAAGATATTAGGTCGTGGGGAACTTAAATCAGCCGTCAATATTAGCGTTCACGCTATAACTGCAACTGCAAAAGAGCAAGTTGAAAAACTAGGTGGTAAAATAGAAATTATCAAGTCTTACAAATGAAAAAATTCATAGAGACCTTAAAAAATATTTGGCGTATTGAAGATTTGCGTTATCGCATTCTCAATACACTTCTGTTTTTGGGTGTGTTCAGGCTGGGCACTTTTATAGTGCTGCCAGGTATCGATCCTGCTGGATTGGAAGCCGCCTCCCAAAAAGCAAACGAAGGTTTGGCAGGTTTAATCAACACCTTTGCTGGTGGTGCCTTTTCGAGGGGCTCCATTTTCGCATTAGGAATTATGCCCTATATCTCTGCTAGTATCATTATACAATTACTAACACTTGCAGTTCCCTACTTCCAACGTATCCAAAAAGAAGGTGAAGACGGACGTAGAAAAATCAATCAGTACACACGTTACCTCACTATAGCCGTTACCACATTACAATCAATCGCATACTTAGTTAATTTAAAGAACGATCCATCTACTGCTGGTGCCATTTATGGTATAAGTCCTGAATATTTAGGTAACTTCATGTGGATGTTTACTAATACCGTATTACTCGTTTCGGGGACCATGTTTGTGCTTTGGCTGGGTGAAAAAATTACCGATAAAGGATTAGGCAATGGCGTATCACTAATTATTATGGTAGGTATCATTGCACGTTTACCACTTGCACTACTTGCAGAATTCGACTCACGATTTAATGAATCAACAGGGGGATTGGTGGTATTCTTGGTCGAAATTGTGGCACTCGTGTTTATTATAATGAGCGTAATTCTTCTGGTGCAAGGCACTCGAAAGATCCCAGTGCAATATGCAAAACGTATTGTAGGCAATCGTCAGTTTGGAGGCTCACGTCAGTATTTGCCTATCAAGATAAATGCTGCAGGAGTAATGCCCATCATCTTTGCCCAGGCTATCATGTTTATTCCACAGTCAATTGCCCAGCTTGTCCAAAACGAATCGTTATCAGGATTCCTCGGTACATTTTTAGATTATCGAGGGATTGGTTACAATGTAATGACCGCTCTTTTAATCATAATATTTACGTACTTCTACACTGCCATATCGGTCAATTCTAAAATGATTGCGGATGATATGAAACGAAATAACGGCTTTATTCCGGGAGTAAAACCCGGGCAAGCTACCTCCGACTTTATTGACTCAGTAATGTCTAGAATAACATTGCCAGGTGCCATATTTTTAGCATTTGTAGCTATTCTTCCATCATTTGCAGCATCATTTGGAGTTAACAGCCAGTTTGCCCAATTCTATGGTGGATCCTCATTGCTTATACTGGTAGGTGTGGTATTAGATACCTTGCAGCAGATAGAAAGTTACCTACTGATGAGGCACTATGACGGGTTGATGAAAACAGGTAAAATAAAAGGACGGACTACGCAGGCCATGGCCTCAGCTTAATAATAGAATTTAAACTTGGAAAATAGAGAAAAAACAGATACTTTTGCAGCCCTTTTTACAGCAGGATGAGCAAACTCGGAGTAATAAAACAAGACGGAATAATCGTGGAAGCATTGTCAAATGCAATGTTCCGTGTACGTCTTGAAAATGGCCACGAGATTATCTGTCATATATCAGGTAAAATGAGGATGCACTATATCAAAATTTTGCCTGGCGATAAGGTTTCACTAGAAATGTCGCCATACGATTTGACCAAAGGACGAATAACATATAGATACAAATAATACGAACATGAAAGTTAGAGCCTCAATAAAAAAACGCAGTGTTGATTGCAAAGTGGTTCGCCGCAAGGGGAAACTCTATATCATCAACAAAAAGAATCCAAAATTTAAACAAAGACAAGGTTAATTATGGCAAGGATTGCAGGGGTAGATTTACCCAAAAACAAACACGGTGAGATAGGACTCACCTATATTTACGGTATTGGCCCTGCCACTGCCCGTAAGATATTGGCAACCAATAGTATTGATTTCAATAAGAAAGTTCAAGACTGGGACGATGATGACCTTAATGCTATTCGTAAACACATTTCGGAAAACCTAAAGATTGAAGGCGAACTTCGTAGTGAAGTGCAACTTAATATCAAAAGGCTACTCGATATCGGCTGTTACAGAGGGCTGAGACACCGTAAAGGACTACCAGTTCGCGGACAACGTACCAAAACCAACTCTCGTACCCGTAAAGGAAAACGTAGGACAGTTGCAGGAAAGAAGAAAACACCAGCTAAATAAGATAGTATAAGCAATGGCTACCAATAAAAAAGTATCAAAAAAACGGACAGTTGTAGTTGAAAGCATCGGACAAGTGCATATCAAGTCCACTTTCAACAATTGTATAGTAACTGTAACCAACAGCACAGGCCAAGTTATTTCATGGTCTTCGTCTGGCAAAAATGGTTTTAAAGGATCTAAAAAGAACACTCCCTATGCAGCATTGGTATCAACTACCGATTGTGCCAAGGTAGCATTCGACCTAGGTTTACGCAAAGTGGATGTTTTTGTAAAAGGTCCCGGCTCAGGTCGCGACTCTGCTATCAGAACATTGGCCAATGCAGGAATCGAAGTACTGTCTATAAAAGATGTAACACCTATGCCTCACAATGGTTGCAGGCCCCCAAAACGTAGAAGGGTATAAAGAATTAATACAGTAAGATTATTATGGCAAGATATTTAGGATCTAAAACAAAGATAGCCCGTCGTTTTCGCGAACCCATTTTCGGACCCGACAAAGCATTGGAGAGGCGTATGTACCCTCCTGGGCAGCACGGACAAACCCGTAAGCGTACCAAACAGTCGGAATACTCCATTCAGTTGAATGAGAAGCAAAAAGTAAAATACACCTATGGTGTTTTGGAAAAACAATTTGCCCGTACTTTCCACATGGCGTCAGTAGCCAAAGGTGTTACAGGTGAAAACCTTTTGAAATTTTTGGAAGCCCGTTTGGACAATACCGTTTTTCGTTTGGGCATTGCCCCAACTCGTAACGGTGCACGTCAGTTGGTTTCACACCGTCATATTACGGTTAACGGTGGTGTGGTTAATATCCCTTCCTATCAGTTAAAAGCTGGCGATGTAATCGCTATCAGAGAAAAATCAAAAACATTGGAAGTAATAGTTGATTGCATACAAGGCAAAAACATCAAACGTTTTAACTGGCTTGAGTGGGATTTGAAACTATTAACAGGTAAATTCTTAAGCTACCCCGATAGGGATCAAATTCCTGAAAACATCAAGGAACAATTAATCGTCGAATTATACTCTAAATAATTAAATAAAAAATATGTCAATATTAGCATTTCAAAAACCCGATCGGGTAATTATGCATAAAGACACAGACTCTTATGGTCTGTTTGAATTTCGTCCACTTGAGAAAGGCTATGGTCAAACCATCGGCAACTCTCTACGTCGTATTCTACTTTCATCACTAGAAGGCTATGCCATTACCAGTGTGAAAATTAATGGTGTCGATCATGAATTTAGCAGCGTGAAAGGCGTTGTAGAAGATGTGATGGACATTATCCTAAACCTTAAACAAGTGCGTTTCAAAGCCACCCAAAAAGGTGTTGACCAAGAGAAGATTTTCCTTACTGTTAAAAACAAGGAAACATTTACTGCTGGCGACCTAAACAAGTTCACAAACAACTTTGTGGTACTTAATACCGAATTGCCTATTTGCCACATGGAAAAAGGCACTACCTTAGAAGTAGAACTTACTATCGAAAAAGGTCGTGGCTATGTTCCTGCTGATGAGAACAAACCTAAAGATGCTGCTATTGGCTTAATACCAATCGATGCTATCTATACCCCCATTAAAAACGTGAAATACTCAGTTGAAGATTTCAGGGTGGAGCAAAAAACCGACTACGAAAAACTAACATTAGAGATAAGCACCGATGGGTCTATTCACCCAGAAGATGCTTTGAAAGAAGCTGCCAAAATATTGATACAACACTTTATGTTGTTCAGTGATGAGAACATTGCTATCGAATCAGCAGTGAGAGAGCAAGTAGCTGAAGTTGATGACAACTTCGTAGCACAACGCAAAATATTGAAAACCCCATTAAGCGATTTAGACCTAAGCGTAAGAGCATACAACTGCCTGAAAGCTGCCGAGATCAAAACCCTTTCTGAGTTGGTGAGCTATAACATAGAAGACTTATTGAAGTTCCGTAACTTTGGTAAAAAATCTTTGAGCGAACTTGATGAGCTTGTTCGTGAAAAGAACCTGAGCTTTGGTATGGACTTAACCAAATTTAAACTACACGAAGACTAACATTTAATGATTTAATGAGGTGTGATTGAACGATTTCTGTCATGCTGAGTTAATCGAAGTAATAGAACAGAATAACAATAATGAGACACAATAAATCATTTAACCACCTGGGACGCACCAGTAGCCACCGTAAGGCTATGTTAAGCAATATGGCTTCATCGCTCATTATGCACAAGAGCATCACTACCACAGTGGCCAAGGCAAAAGCTTTACGCCCTTATGTAGAGAAGTTGATTACCAAAGCCAAGGAAGACAATATGCATAACCGCCGTATTGTGTTCAGTTACTTGCAAAGTAAGTTCAGCACCAAGGAGATTTTTGGTGCAGTAGCCGAGAAAGTAGCAACACGCCCCGGAGGCTATACCCGCATACTTAAAACAGGCAACCGCCTAGGCGACAATGCCGAAATGTGTATGATGGAATTGGTTGACTTTAATGAGTATTACCAAAAAGCTGATACTACCAAGAAAACAGCAGCCAAACGTACCCGCCGTGCTGGTAGCACTGCCAAACCTAAGGACACTGCTCCTGCCGCTGAGCCTACCAAAACTGAAGAAGCTGAAAGCAACGAAGTTGCTGATACTACTGAAGAATAAGCAACAACAGTGCTGGCAGGTATTCCCACCTGACACTGATAATAATATTGAAAGCCCTGCTGAGAAGCGGGGCTTTTTTTGTGATTAGTCTGGCCTTATACCGAAACTCAATATATAATAGTCCCAAAAAAGGGGGACTAAACATATTGTAGTTCGGCATTACCATTCTAAAAACTAATCCGCCAAAGGCGGAGAACTATTATAGTTTAAGAAATGGTATAATAGTCCAAAAGAAAGGGACTAATCCCGCTTAATTCCGATAATTATCGGGATTAAGCGGGGCTTTCGGGATGTAGTTCGGCAGTACCATTCTACAAACCAAATCCGCCACAGGCGGAGAACTATTTTATACTAAACCGCTAACAAGTTGTTGAAATTAACCAATCGAAATTGCACATACTGCTAATTGCTCTTTTCTCATTCTGTAAATCACACAGAGCTATGCCAAGCTTTTCATCCACTGCATCAAGGGAATCAAACGTATAGTTATTAAACTCCTTTTGCTCTCTGATATAATCCCCAATATACAACTTTTAAAGGTAGCCGAGGTAACCAGGTCGCAGACCTGAAATTATAGACTATTTGTTTTCAAAGTCACCGTTCGCAGAACGGCGACAACGTGGGAGTAAAATCATAATAAAATTTTACACTTGTTCTTTATATTGATTTAGAGAGTATAAAAAACTACCTTTGTTGTGTTAAAAGTCAATATTATGAACATAGCGGAAAAAATAAAGCATTTTAGAACGGCTAAAAACCTTTCTCAAAAAGAATTGGCGACTTCTATTGGTATGGATCAGGCTCAGTACAGCCGAATGGAAAGCGGTAAAGTTGAACCTACCGTATCATCTTTAGAAAAAATTGCGGATGCTTTGGATGTTTCGGTTGCTGAACTTTTTAGCGAAGAACAACTTACCAACATTAACAGCTATGATAAAAATGTAGTTGAACGCTTACGATTATTAGACGAGTTGGAAGACGTAGAAAAAACTTCTATCTTCAATATTATTGATATGGCGATTACGAAAAAACGTTTAACAGATACGCTCTCAAACGCTTTGAATATTGCAAAATAAATTTTAATAAAATGAAAGTAATACTTGATATAACCCAAAACAATCGTATTCCATTTTTTATGGAAATGATTAAAAGCCTTGATTACATTACCGTTGTGAAGGAAGTAAAAGACGAAGCTAAAAGCCAATTTATAGCTGATTTAGCTGATGCATTTAATGATGTTAAATTATTTGAGCAAGGAAAAAAGAAATTAAAATCTGCAAAAGACCTACTCAATGAGCTTTGACATCATTGCTACCGAGCCTTTTGAAAGAAAACTAAAAAGGCTTGCTAAAAAACACAAATCACTTAAAGCTGATTTACTTGAAGTGATTAACGAACTAGAAGAAAACCCAACGCTCGGCACTCCTATTGGTAAAGAATGCTATAAAATACGCTTTGTCATTACCAGTAAAGGCAAGGGCAAAAGTGGTGGTGCAAGAATGATTACTTACGTTCGCATTATTAACAATGCCGTCTTTTTAATGGATATTTACGACAAATCCGAACAAGCTACAATTTCTGATAAAGATTTGCAAGAGCTTATTGAAATGTTGGCGGAGTGAAAAAACGTATTAAGTTACTCTCTCAAACGCTTTAAATATTACGAAGTAGAATCAATTTACCAATCTATTTCTCCATTTTGTCTTTTATATTGAACCAAGCCACCATATTGAAAGCCAAGTTGAAAAATATCTGATTCCGTGAATTTTGTTACCTTAACGTTAGCAAAAATAACTTCATCATAGATAAATTCAAGAATAGTAAAATCTGTTTTATAGGTATTATTATAGCTGTCAATGCTTTCTGGAAAAAGCTTATCATCGCAAATAATCTCAAATACTAATTCTTTATTTTGCTCCATCTACTAGAATTAATTTTATGTTAGGAAACATCTTTTGAAAGACGACCATATAAACTACCTAATTGAAAAATATCTGATAAATAAACAGTACCTGATATTTTTGCAAAATTTACTTCATCTAATACATATTCAAGTAGCTTGAAATCTGTCAAATATGTTTTATTATAAATGTTAATTGCTTTGATAATAAATATTTCATCATCACAAATAATTTCAAATATTTCGTGTTTTTTATTTTGCTCCATCGACTAGAATTAATTTTACGTTAGGAAACATTTCATTGAATTGCTTTATGATACCTTGGCAGGATGCACAATAGGGCAATTCGGAAATTATTTTTATTTCACCTGCAATATTAGCTTTTACAACACCTTGTGCTCCACCTAAATCACTTGCTAATTTGTTCAGCATTTTATACTCTGAATCTGTATTTCTTAACCAAGTTCTTCCGCCACCACCTTCAACATTAATTGCTGTAAATATTTGAGGTTCTAATTCAATTTTAGCTTCTCCACTTAACCAAATTTTATTCTCGACAGAAGAACCATTAACCACACCTTCAATATAGCCACAGTTTTTTCCTGATAAATTTGTGCTAGTTCTATAATTTTTTATTCGATTTGTTGCTTCTAAAATCTCATCAGCATTGGCTTTAAAGATGTTTGTGAATCCATTCCAAGTCTGTCTCCCCGCCCCTTTAACAACTGCATTTTATCACTTATAGTCTCCCCAATCGAATGGCGTGTCAATCCAAATTTTACCTTCAAATATTCCCTTTAATTTCTCATCAGAATTATTAACAATAAATTCAAAAATACTTTCAATGATTTTTTCTAACTCAATTTCTGATTTAGCTTTAAATATCATTTTCTGTTTAATATTTTTTAAATCTAATTCAGATAAAAAATAACTCAGCACATCGAAATTAATTGGCTTTTTATCATTTATTTGATTTATCCAAATTATCAATTTTTGGTAAGTGAAAAAATCCTCAATTCTGATAAACATCCACCTATTTTTAATATCAGAAACAAAAACAAAATCATACTCAGTTACTTTTACTGGATTATTATTTTTTTGTATATTTTTAGTGGAAAGAATATAATCATTAAATAAAATATTGAAGCTAAGAATCCTTTCCAAAAGCCTGCCTATTAAATCTATATTTAGTTTTTCGATTCCCATATTTATTTAAATATCGTTGCTTTTTCCATTGAATAAAATGCACTAAAACCTAGATTATTAAAGTCTCCCATATCTAAAATCGTATATCCTTCATCAACAAGCTTTTGAGCCCATCCCTTATTCACCTTGTACATTTTCAATTGCAGAAGCTCTTGATTAGTCAGTTTTTTAGTCCAATTATTTGTTTGTTGAGAAAACTCAATTAACGCATCGTCAAACTTTGTTTTCCAAATTCCAGTTAATGAAGCTGCATCAAAAATTTCAACATCCAATTTTTGTACACTTTTCAATTCAGAGTAAACATTTCTTACTCCAGTTACTTCAGCATTTCCCATTGACCGACCTATGATAGCAAACTTTCCATTTGTGCCTGTTATTATTTGTTTAACTGCAATTCCAACAATATTATCACCAACTTTGAAGACCTTCCCCGCCCCTTTAACAACTACTTCCCCCTTACCAAAAAAATCAATTTTCTCGGCAAAGCTAGGTACACTAAAAAAGAGTGTTACCAAAAGCCCTAATATGTACTTTTTGAAGTTCATCGGGCAAAGATAATGAACTATTTCGGGTTTTTTGTATGCGTGTACGAGCTCGTTTTTTTTTCAGGTGAAAAGAAAAATTTCATTGCTTTTTTCTTTCACTTGAAAAATTCGAAAATGGATTATCGGCTCAACTATTTAACCCAAATTACGCTTTAGGCATAAAGCATTCTGAAAATCCTGGAAATCGTTTGTTTTAATTGAAAAAAAAACTGTTAAAATCAACTTAAATGTTCTAATGAGTAATCCAGGTTTAACCTTACCACCGACCAAATTATTAACCACGATGGCAAAATACCCCAAGAAGTAGTAATTGAAGACAAAACTGCCGTAGAACAAATGCGACTGATACAACAATTAGAAGACGATGACCGCCAAACCATCTTCAAACTAATTGACAAAATGCTTACGAATAAAAAATTTAAAGACTTTTTTAGTAAAAATGTGGCTTCGTTGTAAGAAATATTTACACGGGAGTATAAAGTAGATTGTGTAAACGGTTATAGAGGGAATACTTATAGGAGGGGAAGTGGAGCGTAGCGGAACGACCCTCCTATAAGTATTCGGAT
>JAWXAU010000037.1 GCA_034439655.1 Bacteroidota bacterium
GCACCAGCAAGAAGATAACCATTCCGTGCATAAGATTGCAGACAGCAACACAGGTTATCATTCCACCACAATCAACAGCCGAAGTATATAATCCGAAAGTATGCAAGGAGCACTGTCAAAAGAAGTTCGACAATTTAGATGAGTGAATTTTGTTCTTATTCAAGGCGAAAATTGCAGTGAATAGCCACTAGCTATTGGCTATCCCGCACGTGCGGGAAAAACAACGAAGAAGGGCAAAAGTCTTTCAAATAATGCTGAAGTTATTTTGACATTGTTCCTCGAAAGAACAACGAATGATGAGGAGCGGGTGAAAAGTTAATAATGCTGAGAAAACGTTAGAAATTGCATTGTTTATAAAAACTTTAAACTTCTGTTGAAGTAATTAGCGACTGTGCGGAAACTCGGTGCTTGGGTTGAAAGCTTTTCTTTTGAGGCTTGCGAAATTAAAAAAAATGGGAGTCCCCTACGTACGGAATGACCATTTTTTTAATGAGCGTAACGAAAAAAGAGGAGTTTTCACACAAGCACTAATTACAAGAATGATCAACGACGATTACATTATTGTTGAATTTAGTAAGACAGAATTTTCTTACGCAAAAATATTTTTTTGAATAACTGCAAAATTCACTTATGTTTGCCACTCTTTCAATAAGTTATAAATTTCTTATGAACCATAATAAAACTCCACTACAGATTGAAAAGTCATTGTCAGTAGCCCGAATGAGGGGTAATGGCAACAGGCTTGCAACCGCTTTGGCTGATGAATCATTTCCGCAAAGTGATAAGGTAACCAAATCTCAACTTGCCGATTTTGAAGAACAAATTGAAGGCAAGGTGGTTTTCCCATGGAGTGATGGATATGAAAGAGACCGTAAAGATTTCAATGATGTATATCCTGCGTATCCACTAGCAATAGTTTATGTATCATGCTATCAAGATATACAACTTTGTCTCCGGTTCTCAACAGAAAATAAAATATGGGCTGTGTGTCGTTCAGGCGGCCATAGTCTTGCAGGGTATTCAGTATGTGATGGAATTATTATTGACATGAGCGAAATGCAGAGCGTTCACATTGATGCAAAAAATAAAATTGCTATTATTGATTCAGGTACTACATGGGGTCGAATCTATAAAAAAGTAGAGTTTTATAACCTTCATATACCCGGTGGTGGATGCCCTACTGTAGCTATTGCTGGCTTTATGCAAGGTGGCGGCTATAGCTTAACATCACGGAATTTTGGAATTAACTGCGATACCGTATTGGAAGTTACTGTGATGCTTGCCGATGGAAAAATAGTTGTTGCAAATTCTGATCAGAATCAGGATCTATATTGGGCTGTTAGAGGAGGAACAGGGAATAATTTTGGCGTTTTATTAACTGTAAAATATCAGTTATTTGAATTGAAAAATATGTTTGGCAAACAAATATCTTGGAGCTTTCAGGATAGTCCTGACAATGCAGCATTAGCATTATATACGATACAGGAAATATTTTTAAAAGGTGATCAATATCCCAACTTAGGAATTGAAACGATAATTGCAACCGATTTTTCTAATCCGTATAATTGGATAAAAAAAGTTTATTTCTGTGGAGGATGGATTGGTGCCGGCGAAGACTTCGACAAAGCAGTTGCTCCTTTACTTGCTATACCCGGTGCACAGGTCAATTTGAGTGAAGAAGGTCCATATTCAAAAATTAATAACGATTTACTCGAAGGCGTTCCTGATTTGCCAATGGATGTAAAAGCTTATTCACGCAGTGCTTATATAGAAAAATTATTGTCACTTGACGACTGGAAAAATATATTAAACTACTTTAAAAATAATGCACCTAACCAATATACCATGGTTGATTTAGAGGGTTATGGAGGAAAAATTAATACTTTACCTGAAGGCACCAATGCATTCATTCACCGCAATGTAACAATGGATTTTTATTGTGACGGTTTTTTTAACGAAGAAACAAATGACCAGCATAAAAATGAAGAATTTATAGATTCATTTTACAAATTTATGGAGACATATACCAATTCACATTCTTATCAGAATTATCCCTATCGCAATCAATCTGATTTTAGATGGGCATATTTTGGAAATTATTATAATCAATTATGTGAAATAAAAAAAAGATATGACCCTCATAATTTCTTTCATTATCAGCAATCAATTGGCGAACCTTTTACAGGAGAAAAAGCAAAAGAACAAAAAATAATATTCACTCAAAATAATCCAATAAAATATGAATAAACTTAGATTATTCTTATCACTCTGTCTATTTTCCTTTGCATCAACTTATGCACAAAAACCTATAGAGGTTAATGCCGATGACAGGGTGTTTATCGGAAAAAATATTGAATACTTTGTTGATACCACCCGAAAATTAAATATCACCGACGTGATGTCAAAAACATATTTGATAGGGCAAACAGATATACCAAATTTCGGAAATATTCCGCACAATGTCTGGATGCGATTTTCGGTTCAGAGCAAATCAGAAAAAGAATTATTTCTTGAGGTAATGGCTCCTCTCATTAATGAACTTGAAGTATATGAAGTTTCAGATAGCAACACAAAAAAACTTTTTAGTGGCGGACATACGCATCCTTTCTACGAGAAACAGGTTGCTTCAGATTACTGGTTAGTAAATCTTAATGTAAAAGAAAATATTCCGACAGTATTTTATATAAAAGGACAAAGTGTCTATCCATTTCAGATTCCAATTACAGTTTCGTCAAAAAATAAATATGTAGAACATAATCAAAATCATAATTTATTTTGGGGAATATATATGGGTATCATGATTTTCGCATTTGTATATAATCTATTTATTTTCTTTTCAGTACGAGAAAGAACTTATCTATACTACATACTATATATTCTCGGTTCAGCTACCTTCTATCTCGGACTACAAGGATATGATTATGAATTCATTTGGCCCAACAATGGAGAATTGAATAATTATTTGCCCGTTGTATTATGTTTCACAAATACCATTATTACATTATTCACTTTGCGATTTTTGCAAATTACCAAGCAACATAAATTTCAGTTCTATTCAGGAAGAATTGTGATAGGATTATTTGGATTGGTTGCAATACTAAATCTTGCAGGAGTTTATGAAGCTGCAATCGGATTGGCTCAAATGTTCAGTTTAGTAGCTGCATTATATTTTATAACAGCTGGACTTCTAAGTTTAAAACGTGGAGTTCCAACGGCAAAATATTACTTGATTGGCTGGTCAACTTTTCTAATTTTAGTTATCGTCTTTATACTCACACTTAACAATGTTATTCCAAGTAATTTTTTTACTACCCACTGTTTATTCATTGGGCATATGACTGAAGTATTGCTGCTTTCATTTGCACTTGCTGACCGTATTAATTGGTTGAAAAAAGAAAATGAAAATAATCAAAAAGAAATTATTGACCAGCAACAAAAAGCCAATTTTTTATTGGAACAAAAAGTAAAAGAACGTACTGCAGAGCTTGTAGAAAATCAGGGAAAGCTTATTGAAAGTGAAAAGCTGGCGACCTTTGGTATTCTTGCATCACGAATGTCACACGAAATTCAGAATCCGCTAAACTTTGTAAATAATTTTTCAGATATTTCTACCGAATTGGTTGATGAAATTGCTTTACATGGCAATGAAAAAGAAAAGAAAGATGCAGTTGAATTATTAAAAAACAATTTGCAAAAGATTAATCATCACGGAAAACGTGCATCAGAAATAATAAAGCAACTACAGGAACAGGCAAGTTCAGGAACTGTCCATGAATTTACTGATTTCAGTGATAAAGGATAATTATAACTCAATTATATATATATGTCATTATTTGATTTTCCTAGAATAAATTTTAACGGAGATATTGATATCAATGTTTCAACAATTAATAATTCAGTATATTTCCCGCTTACATTGTATGACCAAATGTATTCGCGACCATTGTTTCCTCCGCGGTTATATTTCACAAACAATGAAATAATTACTTCAGTTCAGCCTAGTATCAATCCAAAAATATATACTGACAGTGTAAACGGATACGTATATATAGAAATTGAACCGGTAAATACGATAGCTGAATTGCGAACCTGGTGTATCACTCCACTAGGCAATTTGAATATAGATGCAGATTATATTCCATACTATAAAGCCGCACAACTTGACCTTGGCATTAATGGGTTTCAACTGATTGGAAATGTTATGGGATACTGGAATATGTTTGGCGATTTTGGCGTAACCGTTAGTAATACCACTGTTACAGGTGTGCAGACCTGCGATGGAAATTCGGTTACTACATGGTCAGAAACAAGTGATGCTATACCTTTAGATGTTGCTCCGTTTCTTGGTGCATCTTTCGATTTGAATACTGCTCCGGCTTCCGGAAGAACCACTGCCCTTATGGTCGAAACTATTTCAAGCCAATCAGTTTACGCCAACATATATTGCAGTAATATCAATTTGTTTAATAGAGAAAATATATACCTCCAAGGAAATCCGATTCGCTTTTCAGCACAACTTTACAGTGCATGGAGAGTATTAAACTGGATGCCACCTATGGCAGGTTCCGCAAGGTTTTGTACATGCATTCCGTTTGATGGAAATGAAGATATAATGAGTTCGGATGTTGTAAATTTTTTTAAAAACAATTCAGGCTATGATGGAAGAAATCTGAAAGGAGTATTCATCACACTCACATTACTTGAAGTTTTTGAAAACCGATTTGATCAGAATATTTATTTAAAAATGGACAATCCTGAAGTAACGCCAAACCCTGCACAGGCAAGCGTTTCAGGAAGTATAACACCTTGGTATGACAACGATATGAAAACCGGAGTGATAGGAAGAAATTTAATTCCTTTGTATCAGAAATATTGGTATAACAATGGTGGTGATATAGGCATTCCGGTTGCACCTGTTCCTGCAATTGCATCAATGAAAGATTTACAAAACGGAAGTTTACTTTTTTCAATTGATATGGGAAATACCATGCCTGAGCAAATAACAAATAATCCTGGAATTACACAACCTGTATTCCGTGGTCAGGCTACATTCGAAACATTTAATTTAGGTAATTTAAGTTTCAGATATGGCACTGATAAATCAACTGAAATTTGTAATATAGCAGTCAATCCTACTGATAATCCTCGTGTGAAAATTTTTCAGATGGGAGGAGTTTTTGATTACATAATTTCTGATGCAACTTTAATACAGAACATCAAAGATAATTATATACTCGTTTTTCTTGAAGTTGCTGGAAATGCTGATGTTCAGGTGCTAAAAGAAAGTACATATATGATTGCATCAGATCAGAAAGGATTGTATAGCAACGAAGGTGATACTCCTTCGCAGGGCTATCTTGTAAATAGTGGTGTAACCCGAGAACAATGTAATCTTAGAATATATAACAAAGGACTTCCTGCTACATCAAATGTAGATTTATACATAGCAGAATACGTTGTACCCGAAGCTGCAAACGACCCCGCTACTACTCCCCTTCCACTTGTTCCTTTTTCTGCAAAAGACGGCGATGTAGTGAATTTATCAGCACCTGCTTCTCCCCTAACTATGAAGAATAATGCGATATATTATTTTGTATATGACAATGAGTACAACAACAACACGCTACCTGCCTTTGTTGTACAGAATTACTATACAATTATGGATTCAGGTTCATTTGTTGTACTACGCGTTCATCCAAAATTAGACTATACTTTATTTGGGCCACCTGCCAATCCTCCTACGTTCAATGATGTATATAATTACGTATTTCAATTATATGACGTTGTATATCCTATAATGGCAAGCATTCATCCTTTCACTGAAGAAGTGTGGAACAATGGAACCATGGCTGGGCTTGTTTTACAGAGGGTTCAGTTGTCGTATTGGAACAATATTCAATATATGCCCCGTTCAAGAGAATTGAGTGCCTCCCAACTCGAACTTCTTACTGCATGGGCAAATACATTTAATTAAAATTTATGATGAAATCAAAACGCTTTTTACTCCTTACAATTTTTCTTTTATCAATGATCTGTATTTCTTGTGGAGATAATGGTTCAGCATCTAAACTCGAAAATGATGCTGATGCCCCTGTTCCATCTTTTACTATTGGCGTAAAACCACTTCAGATTTCTAATAAATTGCCATTCCTCCAATCGTTTGCATGGGCACGAATGGGAAATAAAATATTATTAATTGGTGGAAGAATTGAAGGATTTCACGGACTTGTGACACTCGATACGCTGTTCAAAACGAAAAAAGCCAATCAGTCAATCTTTGTAATTGATCTATCTGATTATTCATATAGTGAAATGCCACTGAATATGAAAGATAAAGATCTTTTGCAATTTGCATCCACAAATATGGAGTTCTGCCAAAGTGGAGATACACTATATCTTGCAGGAGGGTTTGGAACGCAAAATGTTGGCGACTTACAAAGCAATTATACTTTTAATAGAATGGTTTCAATATCAGTGAGTGAGATGATTAATCAGGTTTCATTACAGAAAAATGGAAACCCGTATAAAGCGATAATAGGTATGGCATCATCACCATTTGTGCAGGTTACAGGCGGTGAAATGGTTTTTGAAAACAACAATTTTTATTTGTTATTCGGGCAAAATTATAATGGTGCGTATAACGTAAGTGTCACTGGAAATTACACGTCTGCTATTAGAAAGTTTTCATTTAATGGAAGTATAATAGGCGATACAGTTTCATATTTTGATACTTTGATGCACAGACGAGATATTCCGGTAGCTGAAATTTTTCAGAAATCAGGAAATTTCCATGCCGGATTTGGCGGTGTTTTTAATTCAAAAGATAATGGATATGTCAACCCTGTTTATATATCATTCCATGGAAATAATAATTCAGTAAAAGCTGATACCTTGACTCAAAAAACCAATCAGTATGCTTGTGCTGTGGCGAATATATATGACCCTGTCAGTGATGCAAATATTACAACTTTATTGGGTGGAATAGGGAGATATCAGTTTATGGAAAAAACTCAAACCTGGCAGGATGGTGATGATGGTGCTAAACTACCATTTGTAAAAACAATCACCCAAATGACTTATCATAATGGAGTAATGCATCAGAATATTCAACTTCCGCCTTTAGCACCTGAATTACCAGCACTTATTGGAGCTAATGCAATTTTTATTGCCGATAGTAATTATATATATTCTAATAACACAATTGACTATAGTAAAATAACTTCATCAGAAACAAAAATTGGCATCATGTATGGTGGCATTAAATCAATAAAACCTTCATCAAGTTACACCTATCCTACGTCATTAAATAGCACAATTTACGAAGTTTATTTATATAAAAGTTCATCATCTAAAAAGTAAATTTTCTTTCTTCACTATGAAAAGAGTTGCGATACCATTTCTAATTGCTGTAGTTACTATTATTGTTATGTTTCTGATATTCGAGAATCTGGAAACATATTTTACCAATTTATTACAAGGTTCAAGCAAACATATTTTGACTTACTCTTTAGTAAGTTTTATAGTACTTGCAAGCGATATAATTCTGCCAGTTCCTTCAAGTATTGTAATGTACACCAATGGCTACGTATTGGGAATGGCAGGCGGATCAGCAATTTCTTTAGCCGCACTTATGGTGGGGTCAGTGGTTGGATATTATTTAGGGAAATATACCTCGATAGGGTTAAAAACATCTGACGA
>JAWXAU010000038.1 GCA_034439655.1 Bacteroidota bacterium
CCGATAGTTATCGGAGTTTGCGGCGAGCGATACTACAATAAAATAAAGTGTCCGTTATAATTTGGCTTTTCTTATTTGAATTATGAAAGAGGTCTATTGTAAAGATAATAGTCAATTGTTGCCAAAACCAAAACCATAAACTTTTTAAGTTCAGCTTGCTTTTCTACTTTATACCGAAACTCAATATATAATAGTCCAAAAAAAGGGGACTAATCCCCCCGCATCCCGATAATTATCGGGATTAAGCGGGGCTTTCGGGATATAGTTCGGCATTACCATTCTACAAACTAAATCCGCCGCTGGCGGAGAACTATTTTAGTTTAAGAATTGGTATTACCTTGTAGCTGATGAGTCGAAATAAGTTTCTGGGCAAAAGATAATAGGAGGGAGGAGCTAGTTAATAGTTTTGGAAAGTGCTACACAATATTGCTTCACGGGGTACTATTATTTTAATCGTTTATTCGTGTATATAGATATTTCATATTGGGGAATAGAGCTAGAAATTTTACGACTATGCGGACCAAAAAATATGCAAATGCTCCAAGTATTTTTGTTCTAATATTGAATACGGTTGCCATCTCTATTTTAGTACAGCCATTTTCTATTATTTCATATAAATGATTTTCTGTGTCGTTGGCAAAATTAGCATTCAATACTTCTACATTTAACTCAATGCTGCCTAGGGCACTCAAATGATTTAGATTGTAGGAGCCAATGGTAGTCCAAAGACCATCTATTACTGCTATCTTGCCATGCAGCACCGATTTGTTCCATTCGTAAATCTCTATATGATGTTTGTGCAAATAGCTATACAAATATGAAGTGGCCAAGTGAAATAAAGGTATGTCGGAAATACCCGAAAGTATTATCTTTATTTTAACATTATTTTTTGCCGCTGTTTCCAATGCTTTGCTCAATCTTCTTCCAGGCAAAAAATAGCTTGCAATTATTACTATTGATTCCTTTGAGTTTCGTATATTTCTAATATAGCCCGAGCTAATTTGATTCTTTTTACGAAGCCAATCATTTTGCCTGAAGCTAATAAGTGTATTTCCGCGAGTGGTAATTTCTTGCAATTCCTTTTTTGAACGGGTTCTTAACCCGAATTGTTTCCTACAAATAATATCACAAATTTTATTCACCTTTTCACACACATTTCCCTTCACTAAAATGGCAAAGTCCAGCCAAGGAATTTTACTTACAGAACCTCTGTACTTATCGGCAATGTTAATTCCTCCTACAAGTGCTATTTTCGAATCGGCAACAATTACTTTATGATGGAGTCGCCTGCCGATATATATATTTTGGAAAGAAAAGAAAGGCGAAAAATATCGAAAATTTACTCCTGAATCAGTCAGATTTGCAATAAACTTTTTGGAAAGATTCTTCGAGCCGAATCCATCCAATACTACAAAGACTTTCACACCTTTTTGTGCGGCAGTTTTTAATAAACGTGCAACCCGCTTTCCAGTATCATCATCATCAAAAATATAAGTTTGAAAATGGAGCGTTCGCTCAGCATTATTAATTATTTCTTCAAGCGTATCAAAATAATCAGCACCGCTATGCACCAAGCGAATTTCCTCTGCAGGAATGAAATCTCTGTTGTTGTCAAAAACCACCTTCTCCATCAATATAGTTTTTCGGTCATTTTGTAGTGTAAATTCAGGAAAGGCAAACCGTAAAATTTCAAACGATGATCAGCCCTTAAAATATTTTCTTCATCAACATATACTGTTATCCATTCATGCATCGATTTTACAAATCGTGCCCAGTATTTTCCTTTATGATTGGTCAAAGTAAAATAAAAACCATTGTCACCAAATTTGTGTCCATCGGAGCACAATTTTAAGGAACCATCAACTAAGATTTCTTTACGCATAATTACAGTTGCATTCCCGTTTGGTAAAGGAAAAATAACCTTTAGAAATTTTCCAGAATAATTGGGAACATCGCTAGTTGTATATACACCAGAATATATTACATCATTGGTGCTTTTTAAAATCCGATACCAAATTGTCCACTTTGTTTTTTTAGTAATTGGATTAACAAGTTTTATAATATTGCTATTTATTCCTTTTGCAGCTTGTATAGAGTTTAAAGGCAAATTTAATTGCTGCAGTCTTTTACTAAATACGATAGATAATAACCAACCAAAAGGTTTAAAAAAACCACACCATTCCGACCAAATCTCCATATTATAATTGGATGTTTTTTCATAAAACGCTTTCACTTTAGGGTTTAGTAAATTCTGTTCCGCTGTTGAAAGCTCTAGGTCATCAAAACTCTCCAAAAGCCCAGCCTGTGGCAAATTTTGTCGTACTTCAAGTTTTTCATTCTTTGCAAGCGTATATATGAATTTGTCTTTTATAATATCGGTATCGCCAATTGGTCCTATAAGCCAGGCATCATTAGCTGGATCAAATCTTCGGCCTGTTAGTTTTACCCAAACTTGGGTTATCCAGTCTTGCAAGTGTCTACTCTTTTTATTAATTCTCATGTTTGAATATTAGCTGTATTCAAGTTACAAATGCAACTTTTGTTTTGCAAATTTAGATAAATAAAATTCATTTGCTTCTAAACTATACTTGTTTTTCTCAAGATTTTATAACTAGGGTTCACTCAAAAAGGGGCACTGTTGATTGATAGTAAGGTCTAGCGACTTATTATACCGAAACCCAATATATAATAGTCCAAAAAAAGGGGGACTAATTCCACCCGCATCCCGATAATTATCGGGATTAAGCGGGGCTTTCGGGATTTAGTTCGGCATTACCATTCTAAAAACTAAATCCGCCACAGACGGAGAACTATTATAGCTTAAGAAATGGTATTATAG
>JAWXAU010000039.1 GCA_034439655.1 Bacteroidota bacterium
ATCGGAGTTCGCGGCGAGCGATACTACAATAAAATAAAGTGTCCGTTATAATTTGGCTTTTCTTATTTGAATTATGAAAGAGGTCTAATATATAATAGTAAAAAAAAAGGGGACAAATCACATTATAGTTCGGCATCACTATTCTAAAAACTATTATAGTTTAAGAAATGGTATTAGAGTTCGATTTATTTTGCAAGTGGTAAACTTTTAAAACCTACATTTGATGCATCAAATTTATAAATCGATACGACCAAGAAAAATAATACGAAAGTTTAAAATCACTCAAAAATTCAAACCCAATATAAAAATGAAGAAAATTATTCTCTCAATAATTATAACGCTGCCTTTCATTCAAACAACTTTAGGGCAAACAATTACGCTTTCTAAGCTCATAGAAATGGCCACCTGTAAAACGCTAAGTTCTTTTGACACACTGGTAAGGGCAGAAGGATTCACATTTAAAGCTGCAACAGAAAAAAAAGATAAGTCTATCCAAGATTTATACATCAAACAAACTAATTCCAATACCCTCCTTTTTAAGATTTTTTTGGTATATGTAGATTGGCATGACCAAAAACCGACAATAAGTTTTAAAGCGTCTTCAAATGCTTTACCTAATCTTATTACTCAAATTAAATCTGAATTAGAAACATTTGGCTTTTTAGAAACATTTGGAAGTCCGAAATCGGAAGGTGCAACGATTACTCATACGTATAAAAACACCAAATATGAAGTACTAATTTCTGATAAAACGATTAATGAAAATGGAAGTACTTACAATGAATTTCATATATATTTAATTTCACTTTGACATTATTTATATAATAGAAATTTAGCCCTCAGAGACCTCCTGATAGAAACCCAGCCGAGACGTCCTCGATAGCCCCGCCGCGGCGGGGGATACAATCATATCGCAAAAGGATGTACTTTTGTAACCCTATTAAAAACCTTTGGAGATACTGCTTAGCTGCCACCCAACGAAATTTGAAGAGACGACTATATGACAAATATTTTTACCGACTTATTTAACCTGCATAAAGGTGAGGAAAACAAGCATAAGACTTTACAGAATGTAAAAAGCAATATCTCTTTTACAGGTTCTAACCTTTGGATTTTGGCTTGTGCCATAATGGTGGCTTCGGTAGGACTTAACGTAAATTCGACAGCAGTAGTTATTGGAGCCATGCTTATTTCGCCTTTAATGGGGCCTATTGTTGGGGCTGGTTTTGCATTAGGCATTTATGACTTCAGCCTTCTAAGAAAATCAGTGCTGAATTTGTTAATTGCTACAATTGTGAGCTTAATTGTTGCGTCACTTTATTTTTTTTTAAGTCCGTTTAAAGAAGTCCAATCAGAATTATTGGCACGCACTTCACCTAATATTTATGATGTGCTCATTGCATTCTTTGGTGGTTTGGTTGGTGTAATAGCTATTACAAGAGTTGAGAAGGGAAACCCTATTCCAGGAGTAGCAATTGCAACAGCATTAATGCCCCCGCTATGCACAGCAGGTTATGGACTGGCAACTGCAAATTGGAAATTCTTTTTAGGTGCTTTGTTTTTATATTGTATCAATTGCGTTTTTATTTGCATTGCAACCTATAGCATTGTTAAGTATCTAAAGTATCCGGCTTCAAAACAAATAGATAAAAAGCATCAAAAGCAAGTAAGATATGGCGTAACGGCAATTGTTTTTCTAATGCTTGTGCCAAGTGCTTTTTTTGCTTTCACATTATACAAGGAGCAACAGTTTAAGCAATCGGCCAATTACTTTATTGAAAAGGAATTTACAGCCGATGGAAACACTTTGGTATATAAAAAGATAAACTATTCCACCACTTCCAGAACAATAGAATTGGCTTTTTTAAAAAAGACGTTTACTGACTTAGAAGTGCAACGGCTTAATGAAAAGCTCAAAAGTGCAGGGTTACAAAATACCACATTATTAATCAGGCAAAACTCTTCTGACAATTTACAAAGTTTAAAAAATGACATACTCAATGAAGTAAATAAAAAGGATAACGAATTAAGCGAAAAGGACCGACTTATAGCGGATTTAGAGCAGAAATTAAGTGAGAACACATTTGACAATAAACAATTGTTAAATGAAATTAAAATTTCGTTCCCTGCAATCACTGCGGTTTCGGTCTCAAAACAAAATATTGCGTTAAAAGACAGCACAAGGATTTCCACTGTATTTATGTATAATTCAAATCCAAAACTAATTAAAGCAGAAAAAGCCAAATTGAGAAATTGGATACTCAAAAAATTGAGCATTAACGATATTGAAATCATAGAGACAGAAAAATAAAATGAATATATACTTTGCTATAACTATGCTTATTTGCCTTTCCGCAGGCTTTGCTTACATTAATCAAAAGGTATTAAAACTTCCCTTTGTTATTGGTTTGTTTTTACTTTCTACTATTTTATCTATTATAGCTTTAAGTACCAGATTTTGGTTAAACTTGCCCTACGAGCATATTAAATTAGCCATTGCCAATGCACAAATTGATCGGATAATTTTAGATGTTTTGCTGGGTTTTTTATTATTCGCAGGTGCCATGCACACTAATTGGAAGGGCTTAAAAAAGCAAATTAAACCTATAGCATTATTTTCTTTAGCAGGTGTGTTGGTATCAACCATAATTATTGCAGTTTTATTTTACGGTATATCACAACTATTTCAGGTGCAAATAGATTTTATTTATTGCTTGCTATTTGGAGCATTAATTTCTCCTACTGATCCCATTGCAGTAATGGGCATTCTAGCCAAGGCAAATGTGCCTAAAGAAACATCGGAAAAAATTGTTGGCGAAAGCCTATTTAATGACGGTGTTGGTGTTGTGGTATTTATTGCATTATTAGATACTTTTAATTCAGGCAATTTTAGCTTTTCACAGTTCGGACTTTTATTTCTTCAAGAAGCAGTTGGCGGAATTGTAGCGGGATTAATTTTGGGTTATTGCTTGCATTTGTTTTTAAAATCGATCGACCATTATGAAACAGAAATATTATTGACGCTTGCTTTTGTAATGGGAGGTTTTGCTTTGTGTAACTACATTCATATTTCGGGGGCATTGGCCATGGTGGTATCGGGGCTCATGGTTGGCAACTTTAATAAAGACCTTGCCATGAGCGACACGACACAGGAATACGTACAAAAGTTTTGGGAGTTGATAGACGTTATATTAAATGCCATTCTCTTTATATTAATTGCATTTGTATTGATCGTAATTGACTTTAAAAGTTATTATATAGTTTTAGGATTCATTTCCATTTTCATAGTTTTGCTTTCAAGAGCCATCATTGTGTATTTCCCGCATTTGTTATTTCCAAAACTTTTAAAGCTAAACAACCAAGAAGCCAAACTCATTACCTGGGGCGGTTTACGAGGTGGCCTTTCTTTAGCCTTGGTATTATCATTACCTGATACTGAGACAAAAAATATTCTTTTAATAGCCACCTATTTTTGTGTGCTGTTCAGTATTTTAGTACAAGGCTTAACCATTGAAAGAATGGCAAAAACTGGCTAAGAGAACTTCAAGAACTGCTGAACACAATAGCAATAAAACAACGGATATATATACAAGTTAACAGCAAAAGTATTCAGAATATAAAAAGTCCATTTGATGGTTTATGACCCAAACCCTATTAGTGCATAAAAAAATAAAACGCTACTGAGTAGCGTGTATACACCCCAATATGGTAGTATAGGCGATAAAAGTAGCGGGTATATACTAGTTATAAGCAAGCCTAAAAGACGACAGTGCAACCATTAAACAGACGACTAAAAACCGAACATTAATACAAAGACAAACCATTTTGACAGGTGACCAACATACAGACCATATTACAAACGGACAACGAGTAAGCCGATCCCGAAAGCATTCGGGACCGACCCTTCTGTATTTTTTATTTTTGCCACCGCACATTCTTTTTAATTCAATTTTAGCCAGCCGCATCCCGAAAGATTTCGGGAGCACATTTGGTTTTGCCCCGACATCCCCATAGCTATCGGGACCGACCCTTCGGCAAAACCAAAAGAGCCACTTTTTGCTCCCGATAGCTATCGGGACACCAAAGACGATTTCGGTTATATTAAAACTATCTTTACCGACACAAAAACGAATTTTAAATTAATAGAATAGAAGAAATAAATGGCAATCAAAAAATCAGAATTATACAGTTCCCTTTGGGCGAGTTGTGACGAGTTAAGAGGTGGAATAGATCCAAGCCAATACAAGGATTATATTCTTGTGTTGTTGTTTGTGAAATATGTTTCCGACAAATATTCTGGTGATGCTGATGCAATTATTGAAATACCAGAAGGTGGTAGTTTCAAAGATATGCAAGCGTTGAAAGGCAATAAAGACATCGGTAATCAAATCAACATAATTATTGGAGTATTGGCTGGTGCTAATGATTTAAAAGGTGTGATTGATGTAGCCGACTTTGCCGATGATGACAAATTGGGCAAAGGCAAAGAAATGGTGGACAAGCTCACCAACTTGATTTCCATTTTTGAAAACCCTGCCCTCGACTTTAGTAAAAACCGAGCAGGTGGTGACGATATTTTAGGCGATGCTTTTGAATACCTGATGAAAAACTTTGCTACCGAAAGCGGAAAAAGCAAAGGGCAATTTTATACGCCAAGTGAAGTAAGCCGTGTAATGGCAAAAGTGCTGAGCATTCAAAATGCAACCAACAAAACTACTTTTTATGACCCTACCTGCGGTTCGGGTTCTTTGCTATTAAAAGCATTGGACAAAGCCGATGGCAAAGGCACTATTTACGGACAAGAGAAAGATGTGGCAACTGCTGCCTTGGCTCGTATGAATATGATTTTGCACGGGCAGGAAGCTATTGAAATACACCGAGGACAAAGCACCCTTTCGGACCCGTTTTTTAAAGACGGTAATGGGCATTTAAAAACATTACTAATTGCAGTAATTCTGTTTCACCTATCGGTAATTGCTAAGGTTGTTCCCTATGACATAGCTTGGGGCGGGCGGCTTGAAAGTGATTCTGAAATGTATATTTGAATCAATTTCGATTATGATAGTCTTATTTTGGGTCTTGTGTTGCTTATGAAAGGCGACTATCTAAAATTGCGTTTTAAAAATAAAACGATAAACATAATACTATGGATTTTTACTGTTCTATTCCTTCTGAATACTATTGGAAACGTTTTCGCCAAAACAAACTTTGAGAAATCATTCGCAGTTTTAACTTTTCTATTCGCTATACTTATTTGGACGATTTTGAAAAGTAAAAGCATTGTTGCAACAAAATATAATAAAGACGAAATAAAATAAATGACAGACAAACAAATCGACAGAGTTAAGCTCAAAATAAACAAGTATAAAAAATTACTTGCGTTAGACAAAAAACATTGGGGCGGATTTTATCACGATGGACAAGGAATTCGATATTTAATCCCTCAACTTTATATTCAAATTAAAGACTACAAAGGTGGGCAAAAATATTTCAATTGGTTTGACAAGAATTTTCCAAACGACAGTTGTTATCCGATTTTCTTATTTGAGTATGCATTTGTTTTATATAAGTGTGGCAAAATAAGCGAAGCAGAAAAAAAAATTCATTCCACATTTTTTTCAAACACTTATTTGCTTGACAAATTTCTTGAAAAAGAGTTTTTAGAACTTGGCAAGGATGAAAGTTCGAGTTGGGAACTTCAAAGTGTGACGGCACATTTTCATTATAATAAAAACGATGAAGAATTTATAGATTTTGCAAATTGGACAACTCAACAACTTCAAACAAGAAAATTTTTAGATAAAGCAAATAGATTTGTAGAAATAGAACAACAATTAAAAACCGAACCCGTTGGACAAAAAAGAACAAAACTTGTGAATGAATTAAGTAAATTGCGATATGATTAAAATAACTTTTCTATCATATATATCCCTTATCGGGCGTTCGCCACAGCGAATGCCCGAACCCTACGCCATCTCACGTCAGCTACCTCATTCGCCGCAGCGAACCGAATCTCATCCGCCTGCGGCGGACCAAATCCTATTCCCCTACCTTTGCACCAATGAACAATAATATAAAAATGGTAGCCAAAACCTTATCAGGGCTTGAGGATGTAATGGTTGCGGAGCTTGAGAACTTAGGGGCTACAGAAGTGGTGAAGGCCAATAGGGCTGTATCGTTCGAGGGCAGCATGAAAACATTATATGAAGTAAATTATTTGTGTCGCACTGCGTTGCGGGTGCTTATTCCTATTACTACTTTTAAAGTAAACGACCAGCAAGAACTGTATGACGAGATTGGCAAAATAGACTGGGCCACTTATATAGAAGAGAACGACACCATAGCCGTAGACAGTGTGGCCAATGCTTCGGTATTTACCAATAGTATGTTTGTGAGCATGAAGGTGAAGGATGCTATTGTGGATCAGTTTAGAAATAAAACAGGGGTTCGTCCCTCAGTATATACACAAGACCCAGACCTCCGAATTAATATACATATATATAAAGACGATTGCACTGTGAGCTTGGATAGTTCGGGCAGTTCGCTGCACAAACGTGGCTATAGATTGGAGAGCAATAAAGCACCATTGAACGAAGTACTGGGTGCAGGATTGGTATTATTAAGCGGTTGGGATAAGGAAAGTAATTTCGTAGACCCTATGTGTGGTTCGGGAACTTTACTAACTGAAGCTGCAATGTATGCTAAAAATATTCCACCAGGATATTTTCGTAAAACATATAGTTTTATGTACTGGAAAGGCGAATATGCGTATGATGAAAAATTATGGAATGAAATAGTTGCAACTGCTGAAAAGAATATAGTTCCATTGAAAGCTATAATGGTAGGAAGTGATAGTGCGAAATCTAGTATCGCTATTGCCAAAAGTAATTTAAAATCGGCAGGAGTGAGGGAGGATATAACCATACAAAATCAATTGTTTCAAGACAGCACAGCTCCCGATGGCACAGGTGTAGTAATAATGAACCCGCCCTATGGCGAACGCTTAGATAAAGATGATGTAGAAGTGTTATATAAAGATATGGGCGATACGCTTAAAACAAAATACCAAGGTTATGATGCTTGGATTATATCGAGCAATATGGAAGCGATAAAAAAGATAGGATTAAAAGCTTCAAAAAAAATTGTTATATATAATGGTCCCCTGGAATGTAGGTTCTTGAAATATGAAATGTATAGGGGAACGAAGAGGGTGTTTGTGGATGGGGTGGAGGTGAAGTAGTGGTCAGTTATGAGTAATAAGTACGCTGACGCAGCCATTAGCAGTTTTTGCCAGAATGAGAATCTTCGCACTAAGCATCGTTTAGAATGACGTCTTTGGAATTTCGATTCGCCGCGTGGAAGCTTCAGTAGAGCCTCACTCGCAATGACATTAACATTATACCAATTCTTAAACTATAATAGTTCTCGCAATACAAAGCTCAGTGTGCATTTACGTTAAACTCTTAGCTTAGTTCAGGACGAAATACAAATTCATCTAAAGGCATCCAACTTACACGTTCTATCATATCTTTTAAAAATATATTTGCAACTAGTTTTTGATTCAATGTAGTAAATAAAAATTTGCTCCATTTGAAGATATTTAATTGTGTAAGGTTATCATCATCACAGGGGAAATTTTCTACTTCTTTAAACTCGGGCATCGCCATAAATTTTCCGTTTAAATCAAATTTACGTCCATGATACCTGCAACGCAAATGTGCAGCAGCACAAGGTTTTTCAGCAATTATATTTCCTCGATGCGTGCATACATTGGACAATAAATGTATATCATTATTCTTATCTTTTGTAAGTAATAATGGTTCGTCCAAATAATTTTCCAACAGGGTAAAAGGGAAGAGGTCGTTATGTTGCGGAACTAAGTCAGTATTCCCTATAAACTGCCAGGAAGGTGCAAATATTTTTTCTTTACATTGCTCAAATATTTCTATCCTTTTGTAGAAATCGGTATGAAGGGTTTTTGCTTTTGCAATATCAGGATCAACAGAGAAATCAGTCATGGTTGTAAATGGATTTGAGGCTGTAAATTAAATACAAAAAAGGGAGAAAATAAAAGTATATTCTCAAAAAGCCACTTCACAAGATTATATTTGCAAAGTGACTCACAAATCCACAAACATGAAAAAGGCCATATATAGCTTGTTGATGCTTTTCCCTTATTTTTGCTCTGCCCAGCAGGGGAATGAAATATATTTGTTTGATATGAAAGTGCAAAAGAACAAAATTATATTATCAAATCCTCAAAATATTACACAGCACAGGGGTTACGACAACCAACCTTTTTTTCACCCAAGCAAACCAATTATATATTATACTTCAGAAATTGACACCACTAATACCGATATCAAATATTATAATTATAAAACCAAAGAAACAAAACGATTTACGATTACCAAAAATTTGCGAGAGTACTCCCCTACTGTTATGCCCAATGGGAAGTATATATCATGCATTATACAGCGAGAAAATGGGAAACAGGATTTGGGCAAATACCTAATAGATAATGCAAGTGACAGTGCTATTGAATTAATCAATAATTTGAAAGTGGGCTATCATACTTGGATAGATCAATCGAACTTGCTTCTATTTGTGCTTGGTGACTCATCAAACGATTTGCATTTATACAATAGTGTGAGCAAAAAAGACACTATACTAGCGAGAAAAGTTGGTCGTGCATTACATAAAATTCCACAGCAAGAAGCAATGAGTTTTATTGATAAAAGTAATGACAGCAATTGGTTTGTTAAACGATATGATATAGTCGCAAAAAGTATTACAACTATCATCCCAACACTTAAAAACAGTGAAGATTTAACTTGGTTGAAAGATGGAACTATGCTAATGAGTGATGGACAGAAAATATACCTTTGTCATCCAAATGGCAACTATATTTGGAAACAACTTACCATCAATGATGATACAAGTATCCTTGAAAAAACAACACGATTGGCAGTAAATAAACAAAATAATAAAATAGCAGTTGTAGTTTCGGAATAATATTGCAAGAAAAGTTAAAAACCAATAATGAAAGGTTTAGCATTTACTTCCTCACAAAGGCCAGTCCTTACCAAAAGACTGTTATACACAATCGTCGGCACTTTTTACTTTTCACCTCTCAAGATTTATTGGCGTCAGCACTTTTCACTTTTCACTAACCATTAACCATTATGATAAAATCTCTCTCCCTATTATTAATTACTATCATATCTGCACCTATGTTCTCGCAGGTAAGTCCTCCTATTTTGCCAAATACTTCTGCGGTTGTTACTTGTTTTCCTGACACAGCAGGATACAAAACAATTACTGTTGGGCCAACAAATAGAGATTATACTGATTTGCAAAAAGCAATCAATGCTGCCAATTTAGGAACTATTATAGTGTTGGATGCGGGCGAAATATTTAAAGGTGGTTTTACTTTACCTAAAAAAACGCTGGGCACAGGTTGGATTATTATAACAAGTTCGAGAATGGATTTGCTATCTGGCGATGAAATAAGAGTGAGCCCAACTGCTGCTACAGGCAATGCTACATATACAACACAAGCCAGTGCAATGGCAAAAATTATTACCACAAACACTTCCGGAATTCCATGTTTTGTTACCCAAACAAATGCACACCATTATAGATTTGTTGGCTTAGAAATTACTGCCGATGTGGCTGTGGTGAACAGTTATGGTTTGATAAATTTAGGCGATGGTTCTTCTGCACAAAATTCGATGAGCCAAGTGCCGGAATATTTTGTAATCGATAGATGCTATATACATGGCCATACGCAGGCTACTATAATGAAATTTGGCGTTCGCCTCGATTGTGCCAATGCCGCAATTATCGATTCTTATATATCCGATTTCCATAGCGTGGGTTATGATGCCCAAGCTATATCGGGTGTAAATGGGCCAGGACCTTTTAAAATTATCAATAACTATTTGGAAGCATCGGGCGAGAATATATTGTTTGGTGGTGGAGCTGCTGCAATTGCCGGACTTGTGCCTAGTGATATAGAAATTAGACAAAACTATTTTCACAAACCTTGGTCGTGGAAAGTGGGCCACGCAAGCTATGCAGGCAAGCATTGGACTATCAAAAATATATTTGAATTAAAAACAGGAAAGCGTGTTTTATTTGACGGAAATATATTAGAAAACTCGTGGGCGGATTTACCGACAGGCCAAAGTGGATATGCCATTTTGCTTACTATAAGAACGGAAGGTGGAGGTTCGCCACAAGCGGAAGTGAGTGATATAACGATTAGCAATAATATAATAAAACATGTGGGTGCAGGAATCACTTTTGCAGGCACTGATGGTGGTGCAGGCATACAATCGAAAAGAATAAAGATATATAATAATCTATTTGAAGATATTAATGGCCCCACATTGGGCGATGCAAATATATATGGCCCGAATGATGGTACTTTTATTAAATTTGGGCAAGTACACGATGTTATTATAGACCACAATACTATTTTTCAAACTGGAGCAATTACTTGGGCTTTTGATACAAGTAGCGGATTTATTTATACCAATAATATTTCCCATAGTTTTGTCTCCACTGGCGGATACCAAGGCATTTATGGGCCAGGCTATCAGCAGGGCAATGCGACTATCGCACATTACTTTCCTGATATTACCGATGCAAATAAAAGAATTAATAAAAATGTGATGATAGGTGGTAATGCAAATAAATATACTAACTATAATACTTCGAGTATGAATTACTTTCCGGCTACTGCTAGCAATGTTGGATTTATAAATTATTCAAATGGAATTACCGACTATCATAACTATGCTCTTTTAACAACCAGTATTTATCATAATACTGCTACTGATAATAAAGATATCGGTGCCAATTTTATCATAATGGATTCGGCCTTCCAAGCCAAGAGAGACTGCATTTCAAAAACAGGCATTCAAATATTTTCAAAAAGAAATTCAATGCACATTAGCGTTTATCCCAATCCTACAAAAACCAATATTTCTATCTATACCGAAAGCAATATTGGCAAAAGCTATTATATAAATGATATGAGCGGAAAACTAATTTTAAGCGGCAAGATTACAAGCAGTGAATTTGAATTAAATACTGAATTGCTTAACACTGGAGTATATGTTTTAAGTATTGCATTTGAAAATGAGATTGTGCATGAGAAGGTAGTTGTTGAATAACTAAAACTTGAAAACTAAAAGCTAAAAGTTGATAGATTACTTATCGGTTCGCAGCAAATAGCTGTTGCATGGCGTCAGCACTTTTAACTTTTAACTTTTAACTAAATAAATACCGCCACCAAGGTATAAGCCAGACGTAATTCAATCTACTATATTTGCAACATAAATAATACCATTATGAAAAATATATTAGCTGCCATTTTATTATACTGTTCTTTTGGAACTGCCGCACAAACTGGCACAATTGAACGTTGCGAGCTCAGCTACGACTCTGTTGGTTATTGCATTGATGGGAAAATAGTGATTGACTATATTTATCAGCAAGGTTCAGAATTTTATGGTGATGCTGCCGCAGTAATGAACCGCCGACACAAATGTGCTTTGATTAATAAAGAAGGAAAGGAAATTACGGCTTTTATTTATGATGAGTTGGTGTCTTGTTATTATTTCCCAACTTACTTTGCATACAAGCTGGGCAACTATGTGGGCTTAATTGATGACAAAGGGAAGGAAGTTTTCCCTTTCAAATATGATTCAAAATATTTCCAATGGGACTTTCAAGTGGATGGTGGAGCTGCGTATTATGATAGCAGCAATATTTTTGTCTTTGCACAAAATGGAAGATATGCAGCATTGAATTGTTTTGGCAAACCCATCACCGATTTTATTTATGACCATATAGATGTAAATTATATGTGGTATGTGGATAAAAAAGTAGCTGAAGTGATTGTTGTAAAAAAGAATGGAAAGGTAAAATTGATGCATACCAACGGAAAAATTGAGGACAAATACCAGTACGATGCCTTTCTGGGTTTTTGGGGACACGACTGTGTGTTTAGGAAAGGCAAGAAAATTAAATTTTTCAATGCCGAAACTTGGCGTATCGTAAAAACCCATCTAGATGAAGATGGCTTTATCACTGCAAGGATTTTTGAAGCAGAAGAAAATGGTAAAAAAGGTTTGGTTGATAGCATTGGCAGAATAATCATTCCTATTATATATGATGGCATACAAAGTATTCAAATTCCAAAGGATATCAGTAAATTTATTATCGCAGTTCAAAATAACAATAAATGGGGAGTACGATCGGGCGAAGACAAAGAACTTATTTCGATGCTTTATGATGAAGTAAGTTCTATATGTTTTGGCGTTCAAAATATGATAAAAGTAAAACAAAATGAAAAATGGGCTATGTTTGATATGGGCACAAAACTATCTGAATTCAAATATGATAATATGGGTTGCCAAAGTGACAAATCGGCCTATATAGAAATAGGTGATAAAAAAGGCGAATTGTTTTTTGATGGGAAAGAGGTTTGGAAATAGTTACTAGTGGTCAATAGCAAGTGGTCAGCTAGTTTATAAGTGTCTAAAGAACTAATTACTACTGTCGCACTGCCTACTGCCCGCCGCGGCGGGCTGACCATTAGTTACTGACTACAATACCCTAAATTTGCCCCATGAAATGGCTAAGGTTAACACGAATACATTCACTAATTGAGTGGACCAAAAGCAAGCTTACCAAAAGGCAATTCATCCTGTTATCAAGCGTGTTAGTTGGGCTTTCGTCGGGGCTTGCCGCTATTTTGCTCAAATTTTTCGTGCATTATGTTTTTATCATTGCCACTTTGGGTAAGGATGACAATCTCAAGTACTTATTGTTAATTCTGCCTTTAAACGGAATTCTATTAACGGTTTTGGTCGTACGAAAAGTACTGAAAGGCAAGCTTGAAAAAGGATTGGCCCCCATACATGAGGCCATCAAAAACAATGAGAGCATCATACCCAAAGAGCAAACCTATGCACAGATAATTACGAGCTCGCTTACAGTAGGAATGGGAGGTTCAGCAGGATTGGAAGCACCTATTGTGATTACGGGTGCAGCATTGGGCTCCAACTATGCCACTACCTATAATTTAACCATAAAAGAGAGGACTTTATTGCTTGCTTGTGGTGTCGCCGCAGGTATTGCAGCGGCTTTCAATGCACCCATAGCGGGAGTTTTGTTTGCCTTAGAAGTTTTATTATTGGATGTGGCCATGTCGGCATTTACGCCCGTAATTATTGCTGCTGCTACTGGAGCTTTAATTTCTAAAATTCTATTACAAGATGATATATTGCTGTCGTTCACTTTGCAACAACCTTTCGACTATTATAATGTCCCTTTCTATATATTGTTGGGCATTTTTGCAGGTTTGGTTTCTGTTTATCATAGTCGTACTTTTAGCAAAATTGAAAGATTGTTTAGCAAGAAGAAAAAAAAGACATATATCAATGTTTTTGCAGGTGGTATAGCCTTGGCTGGCCTGATATTTATTTTCCCCAGTTTGTTTGCCGAAGGTTTTGAAAGTATCAAAGTATTATCATTACAAAAACCTGAAAATTTATTAGACGATAGTTTTTTTCATCAATATAAAAACAATGAATGGTTTGTATTATTATTTGTAGGTGTACTTATATTCATTAAAGCAATTGCGACGGCCATTACCATAGGCAGTGGCGGGAATGGTGGAAATTTCGCACCTTCGCTTTTTGTGGGTGCATATTTAGGTTTTTTCTTTTCGCGTTTAATCAATTTATTAAACTTTACTTCATTGCCCGAAAGCAATTTTACCATTGTAGGAATGGCTGGAATACTAAGTGGAATTTATCATGCTCCTTTAACTGCTATTTTTTTAATTGCAGAAATTACTGGAGGTTATACTTTAATGATTCCTTTGATGATTGTAGCATCGATAAGTTTTGCTATATCAAGATATTTTGAACCTTACTCTTTGGACAGGAAGAAATTTAATGTGTCGCCTGCAGTTAATAGGTAGGGACTTCCCGTCATTCCAACTCCGCAATCTTGCGGAGTTGGAGCGAAGAATCTGATGTATTCGAAAACGAGGCTACAGTAATACCAAAACTCAATATCAAGAATATTTTGCTACTGCTATTGCTGATATTGCTGAGCAAAATATACAAATATTCCCAAGTCCAAGTAATGGCAACTTTAATATTTATTTGAACAATATATCTGCCGAGAAATTATATATAGATATGTATGACCTCAATGGCAAAAAAGTAACTCAAGTATATAATGTAATGTTAATGCCTAACTACATCCCGAAAGCCCCGCTTAATCCCGATAATTATCGGGATGCGGGGAGATTAGTCCCTTTCTTTTGGACTATTATATATTGAGTGTCGGTATAAATTTTAGAAATACTGTTTCATTCCAAAATACACCTTTGGCTAATGGGATGTATATACTAAATATCTCAACTGGAGATAGGAACTATTGCAAACGTATTACTATAAGCAATTAATTCTTCATACAATTTTGCAGAAGGGCCTCGGAGTAATTTTCGAGGCTCTTCTTTTGTGGCAGAAATTTGCATTACATTTGTGCAAATAAAACTTCATCTATGTTAAGAACCCTATTAATCGGACTTATTATACTTCTATCGTATAAATCGCAGAGCCAAGACCCTAATTCTGAAACCGACAGAATCACTACTTTCTGCAAAGTATGGGGATTTTTTAAATATTACCATCCCGAGGTTACTGCAAAAAAAATGAAATGGGACGATGAATTCAGGGCCCAGTTAAAACAACTTGATTCGCTTAATACCAAAAAAGAAATCAATAAGTTTTATTCCAAATGGCTCAAGAGTTTGGGCGGTGTGAAAGCTTGTAAAGAATGTAATAATAATGTAGCAGACAGCTTAAAAATAAATCTGGATTTGACTTGGATGAATGACTCTATCAGTTTCGAAAAAGAGGTGATTAAGCAATTACATTATATAGAAAAAAACAGGAATCAAGATACCAAATCATATATATCAGAAGGAGCCCCTGAGCAAGGCCCAGAATGGAAAGAAAAAGGATACTATGATTCTATAATGCCATCCAGAGAATTACGTTTACTGGGATTGGCTCGTTATTGGAATATTATCAATTACTTTTTTCCTTACAAAAATATAATAGGCGAAGATTGGAACAATGTTTTGGTAGATATGATTCCAAAATTTATTAATGCGAATGATACTGTTGCTTATCGATATGCCGTGCTTGAATTGATTGCTCGCATCAACGATACACATGCCATGCCATTCGGACATCAATCTGAATATTATGGAACCAAATTTATTCCATTTACGATAAAAATAATTGATAATAAACCCATCGTCACGGGTTTCAAAAATGATTCACTTGCTAAAATAGATGATATACAATATGGCGATGTTTTTCTAAAAATAAATAATATAGAAATTGATACACTCATCAATCAAAAACTAAAATATATACCCGCTTCCAATATGCCTGCCAAGTTGCGGAATTTAAGCAAAGTAATACTCAATGGAGATTCGGATATGATAGAAGTTACTTATGATAGAAATGGCACGGTAAATACAAAAATGATACACAGGTACTATTATGAAGAATTAAAATATATACCCCGAGAGCATGCTGATACTGCGGTTTGGAAAATTGTAGAAACCAATATTGGTTATGTGAATATGGGCAATCTTAAAAAAAATGATGTGATGGATGTGATAGTGCGATTGAAAAATACACAAGCTATTATATTCGATTTGAGAAATCACCCCAATGGAACCCAACGAGACCTCTCTCTATTGCTCAATCACGAGAAATTGCCTTTTGCAAAATTCACCCTACTTGATTTAAAATATCCAGGCGTAATTAGTTATACCGAACCCATCATGTGTGGCTCTAATACTAACTATTATTATCAAGGAACTGTGGTGATTTTGGTGGACGAAAATACCCAAAGTCATGGCGAATTTACTTGTATGGCATTGCAAACTGCTCCCAAAGTAAAGGTAATTGGTAGCCAAACTGCAGGTGCTGACGGTAATGTTTCTATGATCGTATTTCCTGGTGGTATTGAAACTTATATGTCGGGTATTGGGGTGTTTTATCCTGATGGTAAGGAAACACAAAGAGTAGGAATAGTTCCCGAAGTAGCAGTGACTCGTACTATTGAAGGTATTAGAGCACAAAGGGATGAAGCCTTTGAATTGGCAATAGAAATTATTAAGAATTATTAGTATATATATAGTGGGTGATTCTACCAAAAGCAAAACCTTGTATTTATTCATGAACCCAAAAAGTTGGGATGAATGGATTAAATATTTTGAAGAAAAAGGATATACTTGCCATGCTCCTGCCTATGGATATCATATAGGTGAACCAAATGAACCAATTGAGAATGACCCTGATTTAACAGACAAAAAATTCCCAAGAAATCCAACTATGACTTATCGTTCAACGCATCCATTTAAAGCTGATGAAGAAATTACTATTTGGCAAGGACATCCAACCGAGCAAGTTAAAGCAATGAAATACGGAATACCTTAACTTAAACAGCAAGGAATTAATTCTTTAAATGACGAATAACATAGGACACCAATTTACATAACAAGTACAACGAAACGCTTACAGCTATTTTATATGAACATACAAGAACAAATTAAAAAGTATATTGCCAGCCAACCTGAAGCAAAACGTGTGGACATCGAATCATTGCACCAACGCATACTTGAAGCTTTGCCAAAATGTAAACTATGGTTCTTAGACGGAAAAGACAATAAAGGTAAAATTGTTTCTAATCCTAATGTAGGATATGGACTTCAAACAATAAAATATGCTGACGGAAAGACCAAAGAGTTTTATCAAATTGGTATAAGTGCAAACACGACAGGAATATCTGTTTATATAGTGGGCATTGAAGACAAAAAATATTTGCCAGCAGGACAAGCAAAATTTACATTAATAGAAGTAGAAGATATTGGTTCCGTAGCTGCTAAAATATTAACCGAACCACAAAACCATTTCAATAAAAGTTATAAATTGATCAACTACGAAACATTTACATTTACTGAAATGGCTGAAAGAATTAGTAATGGAATTGGAAAGACAATAAATTTCATTTCAACTAATTTATTGTCTTTCTTTTAACTAAACGAAAAGTTAATATGCCTTCAATGCTTATATTAGTGATGATTATGTTGCATTACTTTCCAAGATTTCAAAAAACGCCAAAGACAACGAATTGCGTAAAAATTATTACGGGACAAGAGCCAATATCTTTTGACAACTTTGTTCTCACAAATAAAAAAAAATTACAATAACAGGAAGCTATAACATAAGTTTTGGTCGAGCTTTTGCATACAACCAAACATTTGCAAAAGCGGTAGAAACTTTTTTAATTTTTAATATGGAAAGCCTAGCAACAATTGCATCTTTATTGAAACATTTTGGTACACAAAGGTGTTCCAAAAAAGGCGGAAGCAAACAGCATGTTATAGCCAACAGCGAGGACCAATCCTCCCAAAGAATACCCCCCGTTCACAAAAAGACTTTCGTGCAATGACTTGTTGTTATGAATGAATAGACTATCTTTGTGAGAAACCGAAGTATAGATGGCGTTAAACCTTATAGACCTTCATAAATTTAACAAAAAAATGGCCGATAAACAGCAAGATCCTAAAGTACTCAGAAGCCAATATATTCCCACTTCGGAATTTTATAGCCAGATAATAGATAGTTTGCAAGATTATTCTATCCTGACGTTAGATAATGAATTAAAAATTAATAGTTGGAGTTCTGGTACGGTTACCATTTTTGGTTATGAAGCGGAAGAGGTTTTAGGTAAAGATTTCGATATCATTTTTACTGAAGAGGATAGAAAAATTGGGATTCCACAGGGTGAAATTGACAAAGCATTAAAAGAAGGTAGGGCTGTAGATAACCGTTGGCATATATGTAAAGATGGAAGTACATTTTATGCTTATGGCTTAGTGTTTCCGCTTACGGGCATTGATGGAGAAATGCTGGGTTATGTAAAAATACTGCGTGACCTTACAGAGAGAAAGAAAGCAGAAGATTCCATTAAAAATTATGTTAAAGAATTGGAAGAATTGAATACCCATAAAGAGAGTGTGCTTGCAATTCTGTCTCACGATTTGCGAAGTCCGCTGTCATCAATTATTGGAACTGCCAGTTATCTGAAGGATAATTTTGCAAAGATGAAACCCGAGGCACTAAAAGAAATGTTGGAACTTCTTTATAGTTCATCACTAGAGGGGTTAAACATGTTAGACTATTTGGTGGAATGGGCAAGAATAAAATATGCATCAGAAGTGTTTTCTCCCTCAAAAATTGAACTTGTAAAATATATAAATCAGATTTTTGATATGCTGAAGGAAACGGCCCAAGTAAATGGAATTAATCTTCATCACGAAATTGAAGAAAACGAAAGGGTTTTTGCCGATGCAAAAATGCTACTTTCTATTTTACAAAACATAGTGTCAAATGCTATAAAGCATACTAATCCTGGAGGAAAAATCTTCATTACTGCAAAAAGAAACGAAGATAAACTTATTATAGAAGTGAAGGATAGTGGTATTGGAATGTCGAAAGAAATAATGGCAAAACTTTTTGCTCCGCAAATGGCTTCACTCGCTAAAGCACGAGCTAAAAATAAAGGAGCTGGTATTGGTTTATTATTAGTAAAAGGTTTTTTGGAAAGAAACGGTGGTGAAATTTGGGTGGAAAGCATAGAAGGTGAAGGTTCCTCTTTTTATTTTACCTTACCAATAAACAAGCCCGCTGACAAAATGGAAAGTCTAAACAAGCTAGACCTTAATTAGAGCACTAGCTCGACTTTTATAAGAAATCTTCAAGCGAAAATTTAAGGAGCTTTGGCATTTGTGTATTCAAGACATAATCCGCATTGAAAATACCAAAATGGCAGCAAATATCAAACAACAGTAGTGTTTCTAAAAGGTCTGGATTGTAAACACTATGAAAAAATCCTATACAACACTCGTAAAGCTCAAATAGAACAGGAACCCGAACTTTTCAAAAAACTCAATAATGACATTTGGGAATTTAGAACTTTATATCAGGATTACAGTATAGACTTCTTGAATTTGGGACAAAACTTTTTCAACTGAAACGTTAGTTATACCGAAACTCAATATATAATAGTCCAAAAAAAGGGGACTAATCTCCCCGCATCCCGATAATTATCGGGATTAAGCGGGGCTTTCGGGATGTAGTTCGGCATTACCACCGAAACTCAATATATAATAGTCCAAAAGAAAGGGAC
>JAWXAU010000040.1 GCA_034439655.1 Bacteroidota bacterium
CCGATAGTTATCGGAGTTCGCGGCGAGCGATACTACAATAAAATAAAGTGTCCGTTATAATTTGGCTTTTCTTATTTGAATTATGAAAGAGGTCTAATAAAATTTTTCCCCACCATGCAGTACGACCGCACCCTTGCAAATGCTGGTTTGATATCGGCTCAGCCCTCTCAAGTTTAAGCAGAGCGAAACTTTGGAGTTCCATTGGTTAGTCGTCTCCGATAGATGAGATGCTGAAACAATCCCGATACCTATCGTGGACAGAATAACGTAGTGCATAATGACGTTAGGCTTTCTACACTACTATTTTCCCGTCCACAAACCTCGGCACGAAATTATATATATCAAGCTGCATACAGAAATCAATATCACGGTCTATGCCCATTCTTTCAAACCTTTGTGCATGTGCTGACTTTTTGATGAAGGAAGTGAGATCGCTTTGTGCAGTATTATATAATACGTGGGCAGCAATGCTGGCATCATCATTCATTTCAAAACCATTTTTATATAATAGTCCTGCCAAAGCCCCTGCAAACAGTGTGTCTTCCAAATTAAATTTATTTTTCCACCCTGCACAAAGTATAATAGTATCTTGTGCTTCTGCTACTAATTTATCTGCTACAGTCTGCAGATTTACAAACGCACCAATATATATATTAGCTGCAGCCAATGAGGCATGTATCGCTTGTGTACCATTGGTTGTAGTAATTGCTAAGGGTTTGTCTTTTATATCATCGCCCATAAAATCGAACGGGGAATTTCCCTTTTCAAAACCTTCCACTTTTTGGCCGTTACGCTCGCCCGCAGTTATATAGTTTTGTGGTTTATATAAAAAAGTTTCATATATACTTACCAGTGGAATTATATGTTGAACTCCATGTGCAAATGCAACACACATGCTGGTAGTTGCACGCAAAATATCAACCACCACTACAGTTTTGCCGCCGAGCGAATAATGCTCAACGAGCGAGGGGCTATATACTGTTTCTATTTGGGGCATAGAGCCTAAAATCTTGTCGTGCTTCGACTACGCTCAGCATGACAAGATTTTATTTTATAAAAAAGGGATTTTGCAAACAACAGCTTTCAGGGCTTTGTCGCGGATATTGATATATATTTCGGTACCTGCTTTTGCATGTTCGGTAGCTACATAACCCAGTCCGATAGCTTTATTAAGCGAAGGCGATTGTGTACCCGAAGTTACTTCGCCCATCACCGTGCCATTGGCATCTGATATGGTATAATGTTGACGCGGAATACCACGGTCAATCATTTCAAAACCTACTAATTTTTTCTTGGGTCCGTTTTCCTTAATTGCTTTATGGAAGGCAGAATTGGTAAACTCTTTGGTGAACTTGGTAATCCAACCCAAACCTGCTTCAATAGGAGAAGTGGTATCATTAATATCGTGACCATACAAACAAAATCCTTTTTCCATACGCAAAGTATCGCGGCAGCCAAGTCCGCAAGGTATAATATCGTATTCCTTACCTGCTTCCATCACTGCATTCCACATGGCTTCGGCATCTTTATTCATTACATATAATTCGAATCCGCCAGCACCAGTATAACCTGTATTAGAAATAATCACATCACTAAGTCCAGCCATTTTTCCCATCGTGAAACTATAATATTCGAGCGATGACAAATTTATATCTGTCAATTTTTGCAATGCCTTAATTGCATTGGGCCCTTGCACCGCTAGTAGTGACATATCATCACTCATATTGATCATCTCAACGCCAAATGTATTATGCTTGGAAATCCAATTCCAGTCCTTTTCAATATTCGAGGCATTTACGACCAAATAATATTCATCAGCTTTCCAGCGATAAACCAAAAGGTCATCCACGATTCCACCTTGGTCATTGGGCAAACAACTGTATTGTACCTTGCCATCTTCCAATTTAGAAGCATCATTGCTCGTGACGGCTTGTATCAAATCTAGGGCTTTTTCTCCTTTCAACCTGAACTCGCCCATGTGGCTCACATCGAAGATACCCAGGCTGTTACGCACTGCATGATGCTCCTGTATAAGGTTGTTGTATTGAACGGGCATATTATAACCTGCAAAGGGAACCATTTTGGCACCGAGAGAAATATGCAAATTTGTTAAAGAAGTTGTTTTGAGATGTTGTTCCATTGTTGTAAAATTGCGGTGCGAAGATAATACCATCTGGTTAAACTTTTTTGGGCATGAATTTTAAAACAGTTATTATAATACTTTTAGTGCAAATGTTGTACTTAAAAGCCGCTGCCCAAAAGATATTGGTAAATGCCCCAGTGCGTGTAGACTCATTGATGGAGGCTCAAATAGCCAAAAACAAGGAGACGAATTCTATATCAGGATACCGTGTGCAATTGATGCAAACAACCGACCGTAAAAAAGCCAACGACTCCAAAACTGCCCTGCTCGAAAAATATCCCGATATGGACGTGTACATCACCTTTCAGGCTCCAAACTACAAGGTGAGGGTAGGAAATTATACCAAACGAATTGATTGCGTAACTATATATAAGTTGCTTCTGAACGATTTCCCACAATCGTTTGTTGTACCTGATAAGATAGAGTTACCGGAATTATAACCCTTCGATTAACTCAGGGTGACAATTGTCAGTCCAAGTTAATCGAAGACGGTCTTCGAAAAACACAGGCTTACAAAAAATATTAAATAATAATTGTAAAATATAAAATAGTTCAGATGTCAAAAAAGAAAATTTTTATAGTGGACGATGATCCCATGTTCTCTATCATGCTATCCGATTATTTGGAGGAAAAAGCACTATATGATATCACTATTTTCGGTACAGGCGAAGAATGTATCAAACAGATATACGATAACCCCGATTTTGTAATTTTGGATTATAATCTTAATTCGTTTGAGAGCACTGCTATGAATGGAATGCAGATATTAGAACGTATCAAAAAAATAAATAGCAACCTTCAAGTGATTATATTATCATCACAAGAAAAATATGGTATTGCCTCAGAATGTATTATGAAAGGTGCAAACTATTATATCATTAAGGATACTTCTTCGTTCGAGGAGATAGGAAGACTTTTGGAGGATTAAGAAAATGAAACATTAAGGAATTAAGATAAATCCAAACGCCCGTGGTCGTCCCCTAAAGCATTCGGGGTCACCAACCACTATTTTTTGTCAATATATTATTATTATAATAACAGTTTCATTTCCGCTGCTACATTTGCGGCTTCTTCTGCAGCTTTTTCGGCAAAATCATTTCCGCTACTTGCAAATATAATACTTCGTGACGCATTAATCAGCAATCCTGTGTCTGCATTGCGGCCATTGGCAATGGTTTCAGCTAATGAACCACCCTGTGTTCCCACTCCTGGAACTAGTAAAAAATGATTCGGAATAAGTTGTCTTATTTCTTTCATTTGTGTAGCTTTGGTTGCACCTACCACAAACATGGCTTGGTCCGCTCCAAACTTTGCAGCAGTTTTTTGGATTACTGCTGAATATAGTTTTCCATTGTTGGTATCTAGGTTTTCAAAATCATTGCTCCCCTCGTTTGAGGTTAATCCCAATACAATGGTGAACTTATTTTTATAGGCAAAAAAAGGCTCCAAACAATCCAAGCCCATATAGGGTGAAACCGTTACCGCATCGGCTTGCATCACTTCAAAAAAAGCTTTGGCATATTGTTGTGACGTATTGCCAATATCAGCACGTTTGGCATCAGCAATTTTTAAATGGGTTGATGGAATATAGTTGAAGGTTTCTTCCAATATTTGCCAACCACGCCAGCCCAAACTTTCATAAAAAGCCGTATTAATTTTGTAAGCAACACAATGTGGTAAAGTAGCATCGATTATCTGCTTGTTAAAAACTATAATACTTTCTATATCGCCCCGCAAATGGATGGGCAGTTTTTCGATATCGGTATCAAGTCCCACACAAAGACAATTCTTGTGTTGCTTGATTTTTGAAACGAGTTCTGCGTGGTTCAATGTATGCTATATAAATTATCGTGTTACTGCTTCTTGCAAATTTTCGAGCATATCTTTTGTCATTGCGTCCAAATCGTACAGATGGCTCCAACCCCAATCGTTTCGGGCTTCGCTATCGTTAATGCTACGGGGCCATGAATCGGCAATGGCTTGGCGAGGGTCGCTTGCCACATAATCCATTTTAAAATCGGGTATATGTTTTTGTATATTTTCTGCAATTTCTTTGGGCGAAAAACTAATCCCGGCTACATTATAACTACCACGTATTTTTACTTTCTCTGCAGGTGCTTCCATCAAACTAATAGTTGCTCTTAAAGCATCAGGCATATATAACATCGGCAGTTTTGTATCTGCTGAAAGGAAACAAGTATAATGTTTTTCTTTAAGTGCGGCATGATATATATGTACCGCATAATCTGTAGTACCACCGCCTGGTGCCGACTTCCAACCAATCAAGCCAGGATAACGAATGCTGCGAACATCCACTTTGAATTTATTATAATAGTATTCGCATAATCTTTCACCCACTTGCTTGGTAATACCATATATAGTATTGGGTTCCATAATGGTATATTGTGGGGTCATATCTCTGGGCGTGGTAGGGCCAAAAACTGCGATACTACTGGGCCAAAACACTTTGTTGAATTTGAATTCAATTGCTGCATCGAGCACTGTATACAAACTCTCCATATTGAGCTTCCACGCAAAATGGTGATCCTTCTCTGCACTCGCTGATAGCAATGCTGCCAAAAGATACACTTGTGTTACACCATGCTTTTTTACAACCTCTGCAAATTTTGCTTTGTCCAATATATCTAATATTTCAAAGGGTCCATCGGAACCATGCAGCACTGGTTCTCTTAAGTCGGATGCGATTACATTTGATCCTCCGAAAATGTTTCTTAATTTTGCTACGAGTTCGGTACCTATTTGCCCATTAGAGCCTACTACTAATATTTTTTCAGTTGCCATATTTTGGTGCAAAAATAAGTGATTTCGCCATAATATATAGTTAAAAAATAAGAAGATTTCTAAGATGTTTTTCGTCATTGCGAGCCTCCTGGAGAACTATGCTTGAGCAGCTGTATTCTTTATATCGGAAGTTAAACCATACTTTCAAGTAAAATCAACCGTTTCAGCCGATTTTTTTTGCCATTATTTACTACTTAACTAACAATTCCGGTTTTAAC
>JAWXAU010000041.1 GCA_034439655.1 Bacteroidota bacterium
ATATATATATATATATACTGGTCCTATATTAGCAGTATGCAAAGCAACGAGAACTACATTTGAAACTAATTTCTGGGGCTCAAGAATATGGGAGCATGTGGAAGTAATGACCCGAAATATTGCTATAGGTATTAAATCGGGAATTGGTTATGAATTTAAAGTAAACTCAAAAGGATTTGTATTTGCAGAATTACAAAATAACGCTCTTACTTATAGGCCTTCAAAACTAGAACTCAGAGAAACCTATCCCGGCAATTCAAAGACAACAGCATACTATCATAAAACTGTGAGCACTGCAAATCCGCAAAATATAATCAAATTGCCTTACCCTTTAACAGTTTTGGAATATTGCTTGGCTACAGAGCAACGCTATAACAAGAAAACTATATAATAGCCGAATAGCCCCATCAGCCGTATGGCTCCAAACCCCATCAGCCGGCGGCGGACCAAATCCTATATCTCTACCCTACTTCTCCAAAAACTTAGGAACTCTAAAGTAGTCACTGTCCTTTTTGGGGGCGTTCTTTAGTGCTTCGACATGGCTTATTTCTTCAATAATAATATCCTCACGCAATACATTCGTTTCATCACTCATATATATAAGTGGTTCCACACCTGTGGTATCTATTTCATTTAGCTTTTCGCAGAAGGCAGTTATTTGGCTTAAGTCTTTTTTTATATTTTCTTTATCGACTCCATTAAATTCGAGCCTAGCCAAGTGGGCTAGTTTGTCGATGGTTTCGTCTGTAATTTTCATATAAAATACTTATGCAGAGAATGAAGTGCCACAACCGCAAGTGCTCTTTGCATTGGGGTTGGTAAAAGTGAAACCGCGTGAATTCAATCCATCTTGCCAGTCTATCTCCATGCCTATTACATACATTTCGTGGCTGCGGTCCATCAATACTTTTAGTCCGGCCATTTCATATATGGTATCGGCAGCGGTTTGTTGATCGAAGGCTAAAAGGTAGCTCATGCCACTGCATCCGCCGCCTTTCACACCAATTCGTAAACCTTGGTCTTCGCCTACTTTATTTTCTGATTTCAGTTTATTTAACTGTTCTATAGCTCCTTCGGTAATAATAACAGGAGCTTTTTTAATTGTATCTGTGTCCATATTGATATCTGTAATTACTTTTGCAAAATTAAACACAAAAATCTATTATAATGTTCGTTCTGCAAAAATTAATCCGCCGCAGCGGATATCTCATATCACTGCTTGCCCTCAGTTCCATTTGTATATATTCCTGCACTTGCAATAAGGAAAAAGTAACCGAGTCGGTCACCATTAGTTTTGAGCCTAGCAAAGAAGCTGCAGTAGAGAGGGCTCTTACGGAGTTTACGTTCAAAAACTATAGCGAAAAAAAAGGTGCTGCGGTTTGGCATGCTTACGATTCAACGGTATTGGCTTCATTTGGCAGCAACGATTTTAACGACACGCTCACTTCTTTCCCCATCAAAGGTTTATATACATTGAACCAGAAGAAAATATTAATCAAACTATTCGCAACTGCTCCCACCGACTACGTGTGCGATGGTTGCCAACCCGTGGTGAGCATGTGTGTGCTGAAAGAAAAAGCTACCAACGAATATATAAAAGTAAAGCACCATTTCCTAAGCAGCAGCGGCAATTTGGGAAAGATGGGAAAACTAGAAGTTAGCATTGTTGGCGATACCATTGTCAATATCGACTTACCTTCGCTTGATGGGGTGAACAAATGGAGTTACCATTATAAAAATGGGTTAAGCCAAGGGGTGCCAGTAAATTAACCCTTTATCATCCCGACGAAGGTGGGATTTACAATGTTTAAATGTTAGTGCACGGTTTGGGAAGAAGAACATGTCTCTTACTTCGTCATGACAAATATGTTAAAAAGTACCCTGAACCATCGTCACAAAATCATCAAACAGATACCTGCTATCATGAGGTCCCGGATTAGCCTCGGGATGATACTGCACACTAAATGCTTTGTTATTGACCAAACGAATACCTTCAATAGTGTGGTCGTTAAGGTTTACATGCGTCACTTTAATATTGTCGTTTGCCGCCACATCTTCTGCTATCACAGAGAAACCGTGGTTTTGAGAAGTAATCTCACATTTTCCAGTTTCTATATTCTTTACTGGATGGTTGCCTCCCCTGTGCCCATTGAACATTTTAAATGTCTTAACACCTGCTGCTTCGGCCAATATTTGATGGCCCAAACAAATCCCGAATAAGGGAATTCCTGCACTCAATATTTGTTTCACTGTTTTCACCGCATAAGGCATTGCCGAAGGATCGCCAGGACCATTCGATATTTGAAAACCCTTGGGATTCCACTTCATCATTTCTTCAAAAGAAGTCTTTGCAGGAAATACACCCACATAGCAACCACGGCTTGTGAGCGAACGAATAATGTTTTGTTTTACTCCCAAATCGAGCAAAGCTATACGCATATTTGATGTTTCATCGCCCACAAAATATGGTTTGCTGGTAGTAACCATGCTCGACAACTCAAGTCCATTCATATCGGGCACAGCTTTTAACTGTTCCATCAGTTTGTTGGCATCACTTTCCTCACTACTAATAATGGCATTCATCGCACCTTTGTTTCTGATATAGTTAACCAACGATCGTGTATCAATACCACTAATGCCGACCAAATTATTATCGGCAAAATAGTCCTGTATATTTTGATCGGCCAATTTGCGTGCGTACGGTATATTAAAGTTACGGCATACCAGTCCAGCAATCTTAATTGTATCGCTCTCTATCTCCTTATCAGCTATCCCATAATTACCCACATGCACATTAGTGCTTACCAAAATTTGTTTGTAATAACTGGGGTCGGTAAATATTTCCTGATAACCAGTCATACTGGTATTGAAACATATCTCGCCTGTGGTAGTGCCGGTTTTGCCAATGGCGAATCCTTTAAAGGTGGTCCCGTCGGCTAATAATAACACGGCGGGCAAATGTTGAATTACTTTGCTCATTGGGTTGCAAAATTAAACCAAATCTATCCCCCATTTTATGATGTTCAAAACAAATGTAAAGTTTATTATAACCCTTACTATCAATAAACAACACTTTTACATTTTACTAAATGTCATAAAGCACTTACCTTTGATGCAAACTTTTTTATCCTATCCTATAAATGATTCTCTATGTAGGGAACTATATATCAAAACACGGCACCACGCCAACATTCAATGAGTTCTTATCGGACAAGTTGGGCGAAACCTATAAGGTTTATAAAAGCTCTGACCAAAAAAATAAGTATTTGAGGATGATAGCCATGTGTTGGTCAGTGTTCAAATACTCTCACAAAGTGAAAGTGGTAATGGTAGACTCATTTAGCACACAAGCATTTTGGTTTGCTTTTGGTGTGGCATTAATGTGCCGCATTAACCGTATACCTTATATACCCATTATTCGTGGTGGCATGTTTGAAGATCGGTTAAAACGCAACCCCAGAATCGCACGGTGGATATTGAAAAACTCAGCAGCCAATCTTAGCCCATCCCATTTTATGGAGGATATATTAAAGAGCAAAAATTTTGCAGTTACCTATATCCCAAACTATTTGGACGTGAACAACTACGAGTTTTACAAAAGGGATAAATTTGAATTGAAACTACTTTGGGTACGTTCGCTTCACGAAGTATATAATCCAGTTTTGGCTGTTGATATATTACATACTCTTAAGCAGAAATATAAAAACGTAAGTCTTTGCATGATTGGCCCTGATAAAGATGGGTCGAAGAAGCAGATAGAGGAACAAGCCATTAAGCTGAATGTGCGTGATGCCATTACCCTCACAGGTAAAATGAACAAAGATGAGTGGCGGGGGGAATCGAAAAACTATGATATATTTATCAATACTACCAATGTCGACAACCAGCCACTTACAGTTACCGAGGCGATGGCTTTGGGTCTGCCTGTTATTTCTACAGCGATAGGTGGCAACAAATATTTTATTCGTGAAGGCGAAAATGGTTTCTTGGTTCCCGTGGGCGATAAGGATGCGTTTGTTGAGAAGATAGAATACATATTGAACAACCAAGAGAAAGTAAAAGCCATCTGCCAAACTGCCCGCCACGATGCCGAGCAGTTTGAATGGGACAAAGTAAAACCTTTGTATGATAAACTTTTCGCCGAGGTTATCAAGAAGTAGTTTCATTGTTTTAAATAGTTTAGTTTTACAGCAGATTTTCTCTTACAAATTCTCTAAAGTATTTAGATTTTTAACATTTGGAAAGTTTAGAACCTTCCAAATGTTAAAACGGCACGCAACATATATCATCAAAAAAATGTTCCTCTATAAACAACATATTTATGAAACAATTATTGCTTATTCTAACTTGTGCTATTCTCTTTTTTTCTTGCAAAAAAGACAATGCTACCAATAACTTATACAAAAAATGGCAATGGCAGAACAGTGTTGGTGGTTTTAGCGGGCATGACAGCATTGCTCCCTCGCTCGATTCGACTGTGATACTTAATTTAATGTCGGATATGATTTATAATGTACAACTCAATGGTCAAATAAAGGCATCGGGAACATTTCAAACTTCAACCATCGATAACCAAAAAGTAATTAAGCTAAATAATTACAGTCCCGTAAACAAATTGTATATACAAAACCAAGGAGCAACTTATACAATAATTGACAATAAACTGCAGCTAAAAGACTATAATATATCTGAACCGTATATACATTATTTCAGGTGACTAATTAGGGTCATTGTGAAGCTGATATCATAAGATAATTTGAACCCTTACATCTATTGGCAGATATATAGTTGAACCATAATCCAAAACCTAACTACCCATGGTTGTGTGTTTTCACCAACCACAAACCGTTAGTTATGGTTCATCTATATATCTGCCCCACTATTCCTCTCTGTTTAAGTTCGTCCTTCCAACACTATTATACCGACACTCAATATATAATAGTCTAAAAAGAAAGGGACTAATTCCCCCGCATACCGATAATTATCGGGATTAAGCGGGGCATTCGGGATGTAGTTCGGCATTACCATTCTACAAACTAAATCCGCCACAGGCGGAGAACTATTTTAGTTTAAGAATTGGTATTATATATTGAGTTACGGTTTAAACAATAATATCTTAACAACATATTATATTTTTTGTCTATTTTTGTATATCATATATTTTCAGAAAATGAAAAGATATACCAAATATATAAAAGCCCGCCAAGATGCTTTAAACTTAGTGTTCGAAAAGCCTAAAAGCCTATATACACCAAGCACCTTCCATATTTTGCGAGTTGAACTAAAAAAGTTGGATGCTTTTTTTGAATTACTCAATTTTTGTTCAAAAGGTTTTAAACGAAATAAAACATTTGCACCATTCAAATTAATTTTTAGGCAGGCAGGGAAAGTGAGGGAACTACAAATTGAAGAAGCATTGCTAAAAAAACATTTGCATCATACCACACTTCAAAAATATAAAGATAACTTAAAGCAGCGGCGATTGATAGAAAGACGGATCTTTTTTTCACTCATCAATAAAACATTTCTTTCTGGCGTAACAAGCACATTCCATGACATTAAGCCCGCTCTACAAAAGGTAAATAAAGAAAAGGCGGAGGCGTACTTGGAGAACAAAAGCATGCAAATTAGAAAACTTATAAGCCAAGGAAATATACAAGCGACACAAATTCACGAACTGAGAAAACAACTAAAAAAAATTCATTATACCGAGAAAATACTCGAAAAATCCAATCGAAATAAATCCCTAGCCAAGAAAGATATTTTGCCTAAATTGATGGGTAAATGGCACGATTGCCAAATTATGATAGAGCATCTAAAAAAGGCCATGGATGCCGATGGGATTGGCTCAAGAGAATTTCATCAAATCGAAAAAATAAGAACCCAATTTGCATCGGATAGAGAAGCATTATATAATAAAATTTGTCTCGCCATACCTCAATTAGATTTTTTTTAAATTGCATGGTCTTGACATGGCAGCTATAAATTTTGTATCGCTGCTGGCAAGTTAGGGAGTATAAAGTTTGATTGGGTGTTTCAAGAGTGGAGATTTATATAAAGAGTGTTTACGATAAGTTGATAAAATTATTACAATTTCATATTTCAAAACATAGTTTTTGATAATATAAAATAAGGAAATTGCATTGCGAAATTATAGCAATGTACAAACAACAAAAAAGACTAGTAGAAATTGTAGTGATTTCAGATGTTCATCTGGGTACATTTGGCTGCCATGCCAAAGAACTGAACCGCTATCTAAAAACTATTGACCCTGGTATTTTAATATTAAACGGCGATATTATTGATTTTTGGCAACTGAGCAAATGGTACTGGCCACAGAGCCATACAAAAGTTTTGAAAAGATTATTGAAACTTTCCACAGAAGGAACAACTATATATTATTTAACAGGCAACCATGATGAGATCTTACGGAAATATTGCGATATGAATCTTGGAAATATTTTTATACGCAACAAGCTGGAGATGCTGCTTGATGGTAAAAAAATAATCTTCTTTCATGGCGACGTGTTCGACTTTTCTATAAACCATTCGAAGTGGTTGGCCAAGCTGGGAGGTTACAGTTACGATTTATTAATTTTGCTCAACAGATTGATAAACTTTGTTTCAGTATTGCTAGGCAAAGAGAAATTCTCACTTTCAAAAAAAGTGAAAGACAACTTTAAAACCGCAATGAAATATATAGGCTCATTCGAGGATCTAGCTATAAAAACAGCTACCGACAAAGGCTTTGATGCGGTGTTTTGCGGACATATACACAAACCTATTATATCGAAAAAGGACAAAATAGTATATTTGAACAGCGGTGATTGGATTGAAAATTTAACATCACTTGAGTACAGCGAAGGCGAATGGGCATTATATAAATACAATAAATCGGAAGAAATGGAAACGATGGGCGAAGAAGATATAAGCAGCAGTATGCCTGCTACTGCAGAAATATTGAAATCGATATTTGGTCAATAAATATTATAAAAAAAAGCCCTGCTTTCGCAAGGCCCTTCTTTCGTTTAATTGGTTTCAAAATATCTTATAGCTTATAGTCCGCTTTTAAATAATTTATAGCTTGTTGTTTCTCCATCTATATTTAATTGTAGAATGTATATACCTACTTTCAAGTGCTCCAAATTGTCAATACTAATTGTTTGACCTTCTACTACAGGAATACTTTGAGGAATAATTATTTCTTTACCTTCCATATCAATTAATTTAATATTGAGCTGAGCTAATACTTTCATATTAATTTTTATCTGGTTGGTAAAATTGCTATTAACTGTAGGTGCAGATCCACCATAATTTTTGGTGATATTTACGGTTTCAATATTGCTGCATTTGCTGCGGCCACTAAAGTCGAATTGCTCTAAACGATAATACACTTTACCTTTGAGTAATTCAATATCGTTATCGTTGAAGCTATAATCTATTTTTTGATTAGTGTTGCCACTTCCGCGTACTTCGCCAACACGCATCCAACTAATACCATCAGTACTGCGTTCTACTTCGAAACGGTCATTGTTTACTTCGCTGGTAGTAGACCAAGAAATTGCAATTGCACTTGAATTCAATTTAGCATCGAAAGAAGCCAGATTTACGGATTGTAAAGTTGAACCTGCCTTAGTTGTATTCAATTGAACACATAATAGAATAAAAGTAGAGAGTAGAAAGTTTTTCATGGTAGTTTTAGTTAAATTCCTTGTTACAAAGTTGAGAAATTATCATTCTACCTTATTTCTATAATTTCACATTTTATTACATGCTTATTTCTTTTTAACATAAATTTAAAGCATTGATTACTAATACAAATCCTTTTGTAAAATTGCTTGATTTGAACAGAATTACACACATGTAAGACATAGGTGACATTTTATTTTATCGTCAGCTTGATACCAGATGGTGCTAAATAATATCTGAGATGCTCTAATACCGAAACTCAATATATAATAGTCCAAAAGAAAGGGACTAAATGTATTGTAGTTCGGCATTACCATTCTACAAACCAATCCGCCACAGGCGGAGAACTATTATAGGTTAAGAATTGGTATAACATTCTAAAAACTAAATCCGCCACAGGCGGAGAACTATTTTAGTTTAAGAATTGGTATAATTTCTTCTTAACTTATAAAAAAAAGAAAAGCCCCGCTTGTGCAGGGCTTTCTTCTGGTTAATCAAACCATTCTCTAACCTTATAAACTATTTTTCATTAACTTGTAAGTAGTAGTAATGCCATCCACATTAAGTTGTAACATATACATACCAGTAGGCAAGTGGCCCAAGTTATCTATAGTTAAGCTTTGTCCTTCCTGTACGGACACATTTTGCGGGGTCATTACTTCTTTTCCTGACATATCTATCAAGCTAATGTGCATTTGAGCTAATTGGCTCATATTGATTCTAATTTGGTTATTAAACATAGTGTTAACGTTAGCTACCACCTTGCCTTTTTCGGTTTGGTTATGCATGTTCACCACTTGCACTTTGCTATATTCGCTGCGACCATTAAAGTCGAATTGCTCGAGGCGATAGTATACACTATTGTTCAATTCTACATCATTATCATTAAAGGTATAGTCAATTTTGTAATTTGTATTACCATTACCATTTACATCACCTACACGCATCCAGTTTTTACCATCGGTACTACGTTGTATTTCGAAGCGGTCATTATTTACTTCTGTTACTGTAGCCCAGTCAAGTTTTACTTCATTTTTACCTGCAATTTTAGCATTGAAATAAAGCATTTTTACGGGAAGTGGGGTCAAGCTATCACCTACTCCAAAAGGAGAAAACGCGGTAAAGCCATTACGTTGGATAAACCAAAGGCTACCGCTAGCAATAGCCGCATCTGGCAATATTTGTCTTTCCCAGGCACCACTTGTATAGTGTCCAATACCGCAATATCCGCGAGAGAAGTTAGCATTTTCATCGGCACCATTCCAATATAAACGCACAGCAACATTATAAGTACCAGCAGCAACATTTTCTACTAACCAAGTGCGGTTTACACAGTGGTTAAGATTGTTGATATTACCACCCGAGGTACCATTTGCCAATACACCGTTAAATACACGTACTCTGAAGTTACCATTACTGGTACCACTATTTACTAAACGTGCAGGAGTATAGGTTGTAGTTCCCACTGGGAACACAACTGCTGTAGAAGCATTGTCGATGGCCATAATAAGATAACCACCAGTAGTTGCATCATTCTTAGTAGCAATATAGCTACTTGAACCTCCGCCTGCGAATGCACCGCCGTTGCTAATGGTCAAATTGTAATTGCCTAATGTTAGTTTACCTGCCGTCAATTTCAAAGTATCAGATATAGTTGCATTTGAGAGAAGTGTAGTGGTTCCTGTAGTATTCATTTCTACAAAACGTGAGTGCAAATTATCCAAAGTGTGGTTCGATACACCTCTACATACAAGGTATCCAGCAGTATCATACAAATTACCATTTTGAACCAAGTTACCATATAAATTAAGGTTACCACCATTCAAAGCTACCGAGGCAAAAGCATTAATTTGCAAGTTGCGGCATGATACTGTTCCTGAAGTAACACGGGGTTGTGTAGGAGCAGCGGCATCTATTTCAATATCAGTTGTGCTATCGGGTACTGTAAGGCCACACCAGTTGGTGTTACCTGACCAGCTATTGTTAGTCCATCCATACCATTGACCGTTAGGAACGCTCAATTCGTCGGCACCAGCATCGGGAGTAGAGGCATGGCGTGTATTGCCATCAATATCTGTTGTTACAGCAGCCACAGCAGTACCACGGGCGTTTACCAAACAACCGTAGTTGCTGTCTATATGCAAATCGGTTATTGAAGTAAAGATGGGTTGAGCTTGGTAGCTATTTGCATCTCCACTTGAGTTGCTTCTAAATGTAGTTAGGTTACAGTTGGTAGAACCCCAAAGACCTAAGCAAGCTGTGCGTTTAGAGTATATCAAATTGTAATTTGATGCGGTACTTGTCCAGCCAGTTGATGGGCTTGCATTGCCATTGGCAATAGCGTAATGGAATACTGTGTTAGTATCGCGGTTGTTATACAATATATTGTTACGCAATAAATATGGATTTGCTTGTTGTATATAAAAGCAGTAAGTTTTGTTGGTTGTAGTTGTACCACCATAAATATATACTGTATTATGGTAGAAATATGTTTGGCTACTAGCTGTTGAGTTGTCGTACATACCATATACCAGTGGGTTACTAGAACTACCTCCGTTCAAACTGATACGGTTATTAGATATTTGATAAGCCACACCGTTCACATTATTGTTATAGATACCATATATCGAAGGCGATACACCAGCTACGCTATTACCTATGCTAAACATTCTGTTCTTGTATAAATGAGCACCTGTTGAGTATATACCTCTTAAGTCGTATGATCCTCCAGCAGCATCGTTAGTGATATTAGCAATAATATTATTTTCTATTGTAGTATTGGCATTTGAATTCAAAACAGATATGCCTATAAATTGCCCGCCTGTTGCACTAATGCTTATTGAGTTAGCATTGCTTGCATCTCCTATTACATTTGCACCTGAGGTTCCTATGTAAGCAAGGCCATAAGTATTGGCAATACCCGTAAAGTTTGTAGTGCCCCCGCCAGTACAGCTAAAATTAGAGATATAATTACCATAAATATTAGCAGCAGGGTACGAGCCAGTAGTGATAGCTATACCTGTAAAGGTAAGACTACTTTTGCTATTCGCCCATGCACTTCCACCGCAGTTTGCACTTTTACCACCAATGTAGTTATTGGCAATGGTATGTCCATATCCGCCAAGGATACTGATTGGTGTTTGGTTAAGCGTACATGTTTGTGTATTATATATACTGTTTCCAGTTATAGTCCAAGAATCACCAAGACCTGTAGCACCTAGCAAGATTGCTGTGGTAGTAGCATTGGCAAGTTCGCAATTGCTAATATTGTTGCTCGTATTATCTGCTCCAACAGTTCCAGCATTATATATATTATTAACTGGGTAAGAACTAGAATAGCCATCTATTTTGCAATTTTCGATACTGTTATTATCGTTACCATTTGTTTCAGTAGTAGTACTAAAAACTATAACGCCACTAGCAGCTTGGGGGTTTCTTGCTTCAATGTTCAAATACTTCAATGTATCGCCATTGGCATCGTTCATAAATGTAAATACAGGACCCATCGTGTTTGTGGTACGGGTATTTTGCAAAGTCCAGCTACGGGTAGAACCTGTTCCACCTTGGCGACCATCCAAAATAAGATTGTTGGCACCGTTCAAAATAACCAAGGAACCTGTTGAACCTGGGTTACCAGAAGTAGTAATACTGCCAGCACCAGCTTTAACCCTAATGGTTGCTGAATAAGATCCGCCTGATGATGAAATTTCAAAGAAATTGATTGGGAAAGTTTCACCAGCACTGCTGTAAGTTGAAAGTAATTCAAATATTACATTGCCCGTGATTGCTTTCATATTAAGCTCGTTAGAAACAGCAGTCAAGTTAGTATAAGTACCTGTAGAACCAATTGTATATGTACCTCCAGCCAATGCAGCTTTATCGCCTATTACAAAATATCCGTTTGCATTGGTAACTGCATTTGAAGTTAATGTAGGGTTATTGAAACCACCACCAATACTGTTATAAGCACCTGTTAAAGTACTAGAGAAACCAATTGCTTTTGCATTGCTGATGCCGCTTTCGGTAATGCTCACCTGAGTTTGGGTAAGTGTTACTGTACCCAATGCTGCTTGACCACGCCAGTAGCGATTGGTACTGATATTACTTAAATTAGTTCCTGCTGAACCACCGGTAGCTGTATCGAATGCTTCCATAGTAAAGTAACCTGTTCCAGAACCTCCAGTAGTAATTCTATAAAGATCAATTGATTTAAGAGCTGATTTACCCACTGGGAAAGAGAAAGTTTGATTAGAGGCACCAGAAGGTATAGCACGCTTCAATGGGCCACTCACATAACCAGTAGTAGTAGTTACCGCCGTTTGAGAAGTAGATGAGGCAGTTAGTAAGTTGGTAGATGTAGTAGATAAAGCACCTTGAGTCAACACAACCAAACCAGTTGAATAAGCTTGATTCAATATCACACCATAAGAGTTGTCAATGGTAAGTGTACTTGTTGCACTAGCAGACGCAGGTAATTCGCTTCCAGTTGTTTGAGCAGAATAACCGTTATATGTAAAATTAAGTACACCGGTTCCATAGCTACGGGTAATAGTACCACTAATACTGCCATTGGTGCGGGTGTAGTTAAAGCCTGTGGCTGCACCACCACCAAGTGTGATACCTGAAGCTGCGGTTACAACACCACTGGTTAATACCAAAGTATTTTTAATTGTATAATTGGCCGACAGTGTAACACCGCCAGTATTGGCAATTGTTAAACGGTCAATAGTACTAGAAATAAACGTTCCACCAAGTGTTTGGCTTACAGTACCAGCTATTTGAAGGTGGCTATTGGTAGTAGTTGCATCTACCACATCTCCATTGCTGAAGGTGTTGCTGGCAATTAAAATATTTCCGTTTAAATTAAGAGTACCTTTAATGTGCTTTACATGATTGGCAGTAAATGTAGTAGACCCTAAAGCCGAAACATTTACACTCCTGTTGCTACCTGTAGGATTATCGATTACCAAAGAATCAATATAAACCGTAGAAGGCATAGAAATTAAAAATCCACCTGTGCTACCACCTGTACTAGTTGATACACCATCGCCTAGATATAAGGTAAGGCCGCTTAAATTTTTTGAACCTGAACCTGTCACAACAATAAACTCACCTCTGGTGCTATTGTTATTATTGGGGTCAACAATTATTATTTTACCACCGGTTACACTTGCCGAGGCTGTTGCTGGCAGATAGAATACGTCTTTGTTATTACCTAGGTCATTTGCTACCTGTGGGTCAATATTTATGGTTCCACCACTCATTGTGAAGTTAGAACTTGTATTAAAATGCAATTGTCCATATATATTGGCAGTGCCACTTTTCATTTTAAATGAACCCTGCACATCTATTCTGTTTGAACCATCTCCATAACTAAATGAACCTGAATCAATACTCAAAATTCCTTTAATGGTAGCAGTACCTGCTGTGCCTGCTGTACCTGGATTAAGAACTGAAAGAACGGCTGAAGGATTATTTAAAGTGATTGTAGCATTGGTATTACACATAGTGGCATTTCCGTAGTATGGAGTTAAGTTAACTGCGTATGAAAGTTTCAAATTGCCTGCAGTAACTGTTAGTCTTTGACCATTTGAACTGGGTGAGGTAATGGTAATGTCTTTTTGAATATCTAATGTGCGATAGCTTCTCGTACCTTTATTAACCACCATTGCATAGAAATCGCAGGTAGCACTTGCAGTACCAGATATTGCACTGTTATTATTCCCAAAGAAAGATACAGTAATTTGTTTTTTGCTTCCCAAGTCCATATCAAAAGTACCATCTACATATAAGTTACCAGGGCCATAGGTGGTGGCGTTTGCCCCTCCAATTCTTAAAGCCTTGGTTCCATTAGCAGTAGCAGCTTGGAATACACCACCTGTTTGTACAAATACGTTCGTTAATACAGTAACGGTTCTATTGCTATTTGCACCAGTATAATTCAAGGTACCCAATACATTTATGGCAAAACAGGTAATATTTGTTGTCATTGACACTGTTGAACCTACAGGTACAGTAACACTGTCAGTGGCTGCTGGCACGCCCGATGGAGTCCAAGCACTTGCGTTGCTCCAGTCCCATGAACCGGCATTAGATACTTTTGAACCTGGATTCAAAGTATAGTCGTTTACTATTTCACTATCAGAAAGTCCACCTTCGCTCACAGCGTATACCATCCAGTAATACTCAGAACCGGCAACCAAAGAAGTTGCGTTATAAGAAGTAGTATTTGCAGCTAGTTGTGTGAAATACGAAAATGTAGCACCACTATCAATTGACCTATATATTACATAGCCAATTTCGTTAATTGCATTATCGTCCCACTGAAAAGCCATAGCTGTTTGCGAGATAGAAGTAATCGTAGTATTGCTAGGCCCAATAGGAACTGCAGGAGTAAAGGTATAAGTTTGACCTGCAGTAGGTTTTACATTTAGTGTTTTGGTTTCAGAAGTTGAACTAACATTTGGGGAAGCTATAAAACTATCGACTGAAAGGAAGTTTCCACTGCCTGTTGCGGTTCCACTAATTCCGATTGAAGCTGAAGGTAAATTCAAACTTCCTGCTTCTGGTGAGTAAACAAAATCTATTTTTCCTGTCCTTTCATATAATTTTATTTGAAAAGAAATACCACCCGTAGCAGCCGCACGGTTCCACTTCATGTTGTTCCACTCACAGGTAAAAACCCTATTAGGGGCAGCACCTTGTGAAACGTAAGACATGGTAGCACCTGTGGCATTTAAGTCGTCCCAAAGTGGGGCAAGTACTGGTCTTTTACCACCTGAAGCTAAATTGTTAGTTGCAGTGGCATTTGTAATGTTGCTTCCCAAGCAAGCCCAACCATTGGTAGAAATCGCAATTTTTGTCATGCGAGTTCCTTCGTACCAAAAATCGAACGGAAGCGTGATATTGTTTTGATAACCTTCGTCGCGATTACCTGTAAGGGTGGCTGAAGTAGCACCGCTTAATGGGGTAAAAGTTCCTGAGGTGGCTGTAAATGCATAATTAGCAACGCTTTGTGCATTTGCTGTGATTATACTTAAACATAGGGCGGTAAACATGACCACTACCTTGAGTGATGCGTTTACCTTTTTTGAGTTGATGTAGATCTTTTTCATAACTACTTGTTTTTGTTTATTAGGTTGAGAGATTGATTAATTTTTTGTGATTTTGTAATGCAAACATATTTTACCGAACAGTATCAAAAATCAAATGAACTGTTTCATAAAATTTGTAAATACGTAAATACTTGATTTTATGAGGCTTATCAATCATTCAATTCTTACATAATCGTATAGTGCTGATTTTTATCACATTAAAATCATGATTTATATCATATTGTTAGATTTTAGAGGAAAAACCCTCCTCGATGACGGCCTTACACATACGATGCAAGTACAAAATATAGTTACAATGCTATAAACTAAATATATAACCATATAGCAATTAGAGGTAGTCACCAAAACTCTCACAATGTAAGAAAACAAAAGAAAGCAAAAGAAGATGACAGTTTAACAAATGAACTGTACAAAATAATAGACGAAAAGTTCAATTCAACAAATGTCAAATCTCCCCTGTTTGGGATAAAAACATGCGAAAAGATACTCCTAACTAATGAAACGCAATATTTGAGTTACGATTGACAAATTACTTATCACATAGGGTTTTAAAGGGTTTAAACGGCCTCGCAAATAATTCGTGTAAAAAAAAATCGACTAACCTGACAATAGAATTATTTTCAGATATTTGCCAACCATCCGCGGCAGTGAACTAAGAGTAGGTTTCGTTTATATTGAGTTGGCGGCAAGCACTGCTGAAACTGCGAACTCCAACCATCAATGACAGATGAAATTTAGAACAAAAATAATTTTAATTGTAGTCGGACTTCTGACTATTGGTTTAGTTTGGGTTGAAATTGACTTGCGACAATTTGCAGACGGAATAAACGCTGACCCTATGCGAAGAGACAGCTTAGCAAATGCAACTTTCTTTTCTGACACTTCACAAACAAAAATTATTGCGGCTGACAACGACATGACATTTTTAGTTTTGACAAAACAAATCTTGACAATACTAAAAAGCAAGAACTATAAAATGCTTTCATATTTTATTCATCCAACTATAGGACTACGGTTTTCACCATATGCACACATTGACACAACATCCGACATAACGTTTACAACTAACAATTTCCTTGACAAGACCATACAACAAAACAAATTTAATTGGGGCAGCTATGACGGCAGTGGAGATAAAATCCTTTTGACAATTGAAAATTATTTTAAGCAGTTTGTTTACTCCGCTGACTTCTTAAACGCTGACAAAACAAGTTTGAACAAAATCATTGGCGTTGGCAATTCCTCAAATAATCTTGAAACTATCTACAAAAATTGCAACTTTACAGAAAGCTATTTCGCGGGCTTTGACAAAAAACTTGACGGCATGGACTGGTGCTGTTTAAGGTTAGTATATAAAAAGTATAACAGCAAAAACTATTTAATCGGAATCGTTCACGACCAATGGACAATCTGAAAATGGTAACCGCTACTACAAACTTTGATGCTAACTCGACAGGACATAGCTCCGAGGACAGATTCGGATAGCACACAATAAAAAAAAATCTGGTATGCAATGCCCAACATGAATCTCATGTTGCACGAAACCCTGCTGCACATTACAAAGCAACGAAACTGTATAATTTAAATCTGGATTGATCAGTCCTGTTGCACACATTTAATAGCAAGCGATGCCAAAGGTTAAGCAATACCGAAATCAATATAATAGTCCCCAAAAAAAAGGGGACTCAATTAAATATAAGATTTCATATACCTTGAGCGACAATTTAAAAATCCATTTTAGTTTATCCATGCACAAAAGCAGAAAATATCTAAAAATATTTTATAACTATTAATGATAGTATTACTATTTTATTCAAAAGTATCTGTATCTTTGCACTGTTATTAAAAAATCACATTATGCTTTTAGATAAAAGAATTCCTATTTCGTATATTTTCAACAAGGTGAAATTCGACTTGCTTTACGTTGTACTTGTGGGCTTGTTTATACATTACCTCACCACCACTTTTGCAAAAATGATCCCCGAAATGCCATTAACTATTCCGGCCTTTTTGGGTACAGCCATTTCCATTTTGTTATCGTTTAAAATGAGCCAATCATACGACAGATGGTGGGAAGCAAGAAAGGTTTGGGGTGCTATTGTAAATGATAGCCGAAGCTTTGTAATACAATTGCAATTATATGCAGCGGATAAAACTATTATCAAAAAAATTGCATTCCGACAAATTGCTTGGTGTTATTCTCTTGGACAATCTTTAAGAAATCAAAGCCCGTTAGAAAATATTGAACCTTTTTTAAATGAAGAAGATCTAAAAAATTTGACCAACCATCATAATAAACCTCTTGGCATTTTACACCAAAATGCACAAGAAATTAAAACATTACACTCCAAAAATGAAATTGATATTTTTGCACAAATTCAATTGGATAATACTTTGATAAGACTATGCGATGCAATGGGAAAAGCAGAAAGAATTAAAAGTACGGTTTTCCCGGCAACTTACCGCCTATTTTTACATTTTGCGATTTATTTGTTTGTTGTTATTTTATCCATTGCTCTGAAAGGTGTTGATACCTATTTTGAAATACCCTTATTGGTGGTTATTTCTATGATGTTTTTCTTGATTGAAAAATCAGCCACTCATTTGCAAGACCCCTTCAGCAATAAACCAAGCGACACATCTGTAACTGCAATCGCAAGAACAATTGAAATAAACATCAAACAATTATTAGACGAACAGGAAATTCCAAAACCATTAGAACCCAACAGTTTTTACATCAATTAATCATAAATAAACAAAATATATGCGTACTCATTCAAAGGAAACTCAAAGCAGTTTAATACCGACACTCAATATATAATAGTCCCAAAAAAGGGGGACTAAACATATTGCCGTTCGGTATTACCATTCTAAAAACTAATCCGATTCAGGCGGCGAACTATTATAGTTTAAGAATTGGTATTATAATCCAACAATAATATTATATACTAATCACATCCCCCCTGTCTGGAATCACAATATCCTCCACCCCATTATTCCTTAACAATATACTCAATGCATTCATATTGGCTTCGTCGCCATGCACAAGGCAGGTTTTGCGGGTGCTGGTAGCGTTTTCGGAAATGGCATGGCACAGGCCGTCGGCATCGGCGTGCGAGCTAAACGCATCGGTGCTGGCTATGCGGGCATATACTGCCAAGGGGCGGCCTTTTACGGTAATAGTTTGGCGGCCTTGCAACAAATCGTGGCCGAGTGTGCCGGGGGAGCAAAAACCTGCTATCAATATAGTAGCATAGTTGTTCGATATATGGTTGGCTATATGCGTTTGTATACGGCCACCCTCTACCATACCTGCAGCAGAGACTATTACACAGGGCTCGAAATAATTATCGAGCAGGAAGTTTTCTGATTGATCAGCGATGAGTTGTAGGTTGGGGAAGTTAAATAAATCGTTGAACTTATGTGCAAACTCAGCAGTTTCGGCATTGAGGTCGCTGCGGTAGCTGCTATATATATTTGTGCTTTTTATAGCCAATGGGCTATCTACAAATACTTTCACATCGGGCAACAAGCCTTTGCGGGCAAGCTTGTTCAAGGTATATATAATAGACTGGGTGCGGCCCACTGAGAATGCAGGTATAATAAGTTTGCCTCGTTGGGTTACGCAAGTGCTGGTCACATATTCCAATAGTTCGGTCTCGGGGTCTATATTAGCTCTGTGGTTTCTGCCTCCATAAGTACTTTCGGTAATCAATACATCACAAGGCGGCAATGATTCCGGGTCTTTGAGCAGTGGTGCACCGGGGCGTCCCCAATCGCCCGTAAATACCACTGATTTTTCTTTTCCGCCTTCTTCAATTTTAAGTTGCACAAATGCAGCACCCAATAAGTGTCCCGCAATGCCAAAAGTTAAAGTAACACCGGGTGCAATCTTGTATGCTTTGTGAAATGGCACGGTGGTAAACTGAGAAATAGTTTGCTTTACATTTTTCTCAGTATATAAAGGTTTGGGTGTTTGTATTTTCTTGCGGCGGTTTTTGCGATAATCGTGGTCTTGTATGCGGGCACTGTCTAATAACAGATGATATGACAGCTCGGCGGTGGCAGGGGTACAAATAATTCTACCTCCAAATCCTTGCCTTACCAAATTGGGCAAATTGCCGCTATGGTCTATATGTGCATGGCTAAGCACCACTACATCTATACTTGCAGGGTCGAAGGGAAAAGAGTTGGGTGGACTATAATGAAAATTCTTTTGCTGCTCGTAGTCGAGTCCACAATCGAGGAGAATTTTATAGCCGTTGTCTAAAGTAAGAAGGTGCATGCTGCCTGTTACTTGGCGAGCTGCACCACAAAAAGTTATTTGCATTTAATGGGTATTTACCTCACCCCAAACACATTTTTATATTATATAAGAAGGTGAAAGGGTGTTTAATTATTATTTTATCAATTTCTGTTTGTCCTGTTGCGTATGCTATATATTATAATTGAAACAGTAGAGCATATTTTTGCTTGCAACATTTGATGAACCAAATGCAAAGATACGACTTTAAATGCCTTTGCCAAGCAAGAGCGGAATGGTATAGCCAGAAGTGGAAGGAAAGCATCTTTGTACTTCCTTATCTGCAAAGGGCTAGTGCGGTATGAGGATTAGAGATTAATGCTTGAGAAAAATTAAACCAAACCATAATTCGCGGCCCATTTTTGCCATGAATACAGATGCCAAATGCCCCAATAATCCACAAATTTATCATTATAAAAATCGGAAACAATCTCTTTCAATACGCCTTGATCAATAAATTCACTCCCATAAAATGGTTTATTTAAAATACAATGTATTACATCTTCTTTTAATTCATTTTTCAACCATACATCAATTGGTATTGAAAATCCTTTTTTGGGCAAATCAATTAGTTCTTTGCTCACAAACTTATTCAATAATTTCCTAAGTACTAATTTGGCAGTTGTATGCGTAATTCCATATTTTGGAATGATAGTATTGCTAAATTCTATAACTTCTTTGTCCAGAAAAGGAACCCGCACTTCAAGACTATTAGCCATGCTCATTAAATCTACTTTCCTTAGAGTTCGCTGCATGTGGGCATCAAATTCATTTTTCTTTAAATATAATAGTGCGTTTTGTTTATTGGCAGGTCCCTTAAATTTATAAACTTCATACATCTCAGCAGAAAAACGGGTACTGCTCATAAGTTTATCCAGCTTCGTAAAATGTGTTTGTTTATATATAATCCAGTCTTCAAAATTATCAAACAATTCTACTCCAACAGAAATATTTCTTTTGAATTTTCTAAATATTGGAGCCGCTATTTTTCTTAAAAACAAAGGCCATTTAAACCAATACAAATGTTCTAATGATTTCAAAAAACGAGGGTATCCCCAAAAAAGTTCATCTCCGCCATCGCCTGAAAGCATAACCGTGGCAAACTCCTTGGCCTTTTTCGTAATTAAGTAAGTGGGTAAACTACTATAATCTCCGAATGGTTCGCATAATCCTTTAAAATGCAATTCTAAGCAATTTAGGATTTCTGTTTCATCTATAGTTTCTATTACCTGCTTAATTTTTATCTGAGCAGCCATTTTCTGTGCTGCTTCGCTTTCATTATGGTTTTCATCATCAACACCAATAGTGTATGCTTGTATGTCGTTATTATGCTGTTTGCACAAAGCTGCAACTAAGGGACTATCTATGCCTCCGCTAAAAAAAGTTGCCACAGGTACATCTGCATGTAACTGATTTTTGATGACCTTGGAAAAAACAGATTCAAATTGCTCAACCACTTCTTTACTTGTTTCGTCCAATTTAGGATTAACATTCCATGAAAAATATTTTGTTTTTGATTCGATTTTTGCTTGTTCAATACTCCATGTAACAATCTGGCTAGGTTCTACTTGGAAAATATTTTTAAAAATCGTATTCGGTGGTTGCATATAACCTAAACCGAAGTATTCTTTCATAATTTCTGGCCTAAGTTCTTTATTAGAAAATTGTGGATGACAAAATATTTGATCAAACTGCGACCCGAAGATTATACCGTGATTATGAATTCCATAAAATAGAGGTTTAATACCTGCAAAATCACGTATTAAATGAACAAGACTATTCTGAATATCATAAATACTAATTGCAAACATACCATTGAGTTCATTTGCAAATTCTTCAAGGGTAACTCGCTCAATAAGATGGGCTAATATCTCAGAGTCGGACGAGGAACGTAAATCTTCATCAGCTATATTATATTTTTTTTGAATTTCTTTATAATTGTATATTTCTCCGTTGAAAATTATAATAAACTTGCCGGAAGGGCTTGAAAGAGGCTGTTTACCATTCTCCGATAAATCTATAATTGATAACCTATTAAAACCAAGTTGGCAATTCTTGTCATTCCAGTATCCTTGCTGGTCGGGGCCTCTTTTAATGCTTAAATTCAATAACTGCAGAAATGATTCTTTTGAAATTAAATCTCTACTGGCCTCACCTAAAAATCCACACATATTAACACGGGTACAAATTAAACTATTGAACTAAAAACAATTTGTTGCAAAAATAAGACCCGCACTTGGTAAATCCATTACATTTTTAATATCCCAATCATTCTATAATCCAGTATTTCATTTCTAAACAAAACGGTACAAATTAAGGGTGATCTATTATTATTTTATCAATCGTAGTTTCACCATTTGCATACATTATATATAATAAATGTATACCGTTAGGCAAGTTATCAATAAGCAAATTTGACTTACCTGATAAAAATGCCTGTTTATAAATTGGTTTGCCCATTATATCAAATATTTGAATACTAGCTGAATACTTTAAATCAACAAACAGCTCTTTCTGAGCAGGGCAAGGGAAGATATTTGGGATTGCGGAGATAGGATCGGAGATATTTGTATTGGTGGAAAAGGAAATTTCATCCACATAAAAAGAAATGTTTTTTTTACCTACTGCATTGCTTGGATAATCGAAAGCGATATGGCACCTTGTGGGCAATACAGTATCAGTATATAAAATATTAAATGCTTGCTCTACCCAACCTGCTTGAGTGTAGCCAAAAGAGTTGAACCCACTGCCTACTGTTTTCCAATTGCCGTTGGTATCTAAAGCATAAAATATGACCGTAGCACTGGCACCGTTTCCTTCTTCACTAAAACTAGTAAAAAAACGCAAACTTGTTGGTCTACCTTTGAAAGGGAAAGTGTTTTGCAAAGTTTCTTCAGTATACATATTATTTGTGGAATCAACTATCATTTGCACACTATAATTCCCCCTTGCCGCATAGTTGCTTTTTCGCACCATACCTTGGTAGCCATTGTTGAAGAGTGTATCGGTTTTAAATGCCGTCCATTTACTGGGCAGTTGATGGCCTTGCATAAGGGTATCATAGTCTTGCCAATTTTCAAAACCTGAATTGGGTATCAGCGTTTGGGCAAATGATTGGCTACAGAAAAGTATTATATATAATAATAGGAAGGAAATGCGAGACATAGGAACAAAGATAGTATGGGTAGGTGATATTGTCTGCAATATGTGCGGCTGCAGATAGACTAGTATAGTTTTCATACTGAGTTTAAGTTTGCAATTTAAAATTTATCGCCCCACTGAAAATAATTCCCAGTAAGGCGTTTTTGGGTACAATCGCTACCGGCGGAGAACATATATCCCAATCCAATATTTATTTTACTGATGCCATCATGTTTTTTATTAATATCTACCCCATCAAGATAATTGCTTGAAGATATATAATAGGAATAATTTGAACGGAAAATAAACCTGCCCAAAGCCATTTTAAAACCCACCCCTGTAACAAACCAATAATTATAACCAGTGTTTGCTTTTTGGATATCGGGGTTTATGCTAATCCAATTATCAGAAACATTGAGTTTTTGCACACCTGCACTTAGTATAATAACTGGTGTAAAACTGCTACCCATCATAGCAGGGTGAAATTTGATTAAATGATATTCATCCACTAAAGCAATTTCTTGATACTTATTTTTGAAATTTGCAACGGTTGGCATCGAAGTATTATCTTGGTTTTGTCCACCAAGCACACCAAAACCAATACTGGCACCGAAAGCGTTTTTCGGTGTAGTAAAAAGCCCGCCTACGCTGTGTTGTGAGCCTTTAAATTTTGAGGACGTATTATATTCTCCTTTGTATAAATTCATTGAATATCCATAGTTCATTTCAAATAATTGAGCTTTTGAATAGGTAATCAAAAAAAGTTGAATAAATAATATATATAATACTTTTTTCATTTCTTTTTATTATAATCCTAAAAAATAATCATACCCTTGTTCGGCCCAAAAATCTGCTGGCCGTGTATTGCTAAAAAATATACTTCCGATTCGTTTAATATGTTTCACCCCATATTTTACTGGAATAATTAATCTGAGGGGATAACCTTGGTCCAAAGGTAGGGTTTTCCCATTCATTTCATAGCATAATATTGTTTGTGGGTGAACAGCACTTGGCATATCTATTCCTACATAGTAACGTTTGTCGGGAGTTATCATTCCTACATATTCCATTTGTGTTTCACTATCAAGTTTATAATATTTGGTAAAGTCAGAAAATTTCGCACCGCCCCAGTGGGTAATTTGGTTCCACCCCTCCACACATTTAAAATCGAACACGATTTCTGTTTTGGGAAGTTTCTTTATTTCATCTAATGTTATATAAACTGTATCTCCACTTTTACGAACTACTCTTAGTTTCCAATTTGGGTCGAGTGGTGTTTCAATACCATCCCATCCATTCACACGAACTTTTTTTTCTGCTTTTTCTACAGGGTATGTTTTTACCAAATTGTTTTGACTCACCAAAGGTTTAAAAATTTTCTCGTTTTGTATCAGCATTTTTCGCAAAGGTTTCAGTGCTCCATCCACCTCGGGCTGGGCATACAACCATTGCCATGCAAAATAGGCAATGCCTGTCATGGCAAAAAAGACTAGGAAAGATATAATAGTCCTATTCCTAATCTTCTTCTTGCTCCAGATTTGTTCTTTCATTTTCTTTTGGTTTTAACCTTTTTGTTTCAAACCCTGTTATCATACTTCTAAAATTATTCCACCCTGCTATAATAACTTGTATAATATGTATCAAAAAAAACAGGGCAAATAAAATGGTAATAATAAAATGTTCAATATGTGCAGCCTCATAACCTCCACAAGCTGCACAAAGCCAATTAAGTTGTGTAGGCTTATAGATAGCGAGTCCCGTTATTATCATCAGAAATCCCATCATGATAACACCCGTGTATGCAATACGTTGGGCTGCATTATATTTTTTTTGAGGAGGCAATCCTTTTTTGATATGCAAATCGTGAAGTAAGACTTGCCATGCTTCTTTCAATGCTTTGCGGTGGGGAAAAATAAGTTTATACTCTTTGGAAAAAATTAAATATAAAAAATATATAATCCCATTTATGAGAAATAACCACATAAAAGTAAAATGCAGGGACATTCCCTCAGCCAATCTGCGACGCATACCTAATGCATCATAAAACCATTCTGGAAAAAATTTGATGATAGTGGTTGTTCCAATATCTATTTTATATACACGATTGGCATAATATATAAGAAGCCCACTCCATATCATTACCGCTAATAAAGGAAAATTAATCCAATGCAGCCAACGTATAGCTAGTGGGTGTTTGTGTATGACTTTTTTATTTTCCAATAATAAAGAATATTATTTTGCAGGCACAAACCATTTCTTTTTGAACTTATACATTCTCCTCCACTTCTTATATTTAATATCATTTAATTCTTTTGTACAAGTCATTTTCACGCCATTCTTAGTATAAGTTGCAGTAACTTTGTCAATATCCAAACACCTAGGAGGGAAATAGAATTTATTGGATGCTATACGTTGCGACTGTATATTGTGCATGCCTTCTTCGATATTAATTACTATATTATTGTCGGCAGATTTTGGCACTTTAAAAGTCATGGACTTATACTTAAATAAATGGCGACCTACCAATCCAAAGACTCCTTTTATGACATCACAGTTTAGTCCGCCTAATCGGGGTGTACTAAATCTATAATACATCTTAGAAGGCGTATATTTAATAGGCATTTTGCGGGCTGTAATACCTGTTGAGTCAAACTCTAGTGGTGTATTGTTTAAGATCCACGTAGTTTTCTCAGGTGTTGTATTTGTATCCGAATTAAATAACTGCATTTCGGGGTTTAAGCTTGCAGTTGGAAAGGCAATTTCTATGGGGCATTTGGGTTGTATTTCTTTTCCTTTATAGGTAGCTTTAATAAATGCCATTCCTCCTGACACCAAACAACGACCATCGTTCGTAACAGTTCTGATTCCTGCTGCCTGTATAGATTTTTGATCGAAAAATTCATTAAACTCCCATTTCACATCTTTATAATCTATAGGAGTAAAGGCACAATCTTTCATAAATATTACTGTTCCTTTCGGGCCTACTATTACCGTATCTTTAGCACGAGGTGGAACTGTTACAACTTCTACAGATAATTCGTTTACCTCTTTTTTGAGTCCTTTGTCTTCATATTTATATACTATTTCCACCCTACGGTTTAAGCGACGACCTATTACAGTTTTATTATCATACTTCGGTTCTTTTTTTCCAAATCCTTTTTTCTTTTCTATATATTTTACATCAATTCCTTTTGAAACTATATATTTGAGAACTGCATTTACTCTTTTGTCGGAAAGTACTTTATTGAGTTTGTCGGGGCCACGATAGTCGGTATGCCCATAAATGTCAATATCGGTAATTTTTAAATCAATAAATATTGTACAAATACTGTCAAGCTGTTGTTTGCCAATTTTTCCCAGTTCCGATTTATTGGTTTTGAAATATACAAATATGCTTTCTGTTTTAAGTTGTGCAAATGATTTTAAACCTAACAGCAATAGTATAGGAAGGATTATCATACATTTTTTCATGTGGCAAAAATAAATTATTCATTTAATAAACCATCCACAAGTTCTCCAAAGTGTTTTTTTATCCATACTGATTTGACAAAACAGCGTAGGCAAGGGCGGAACGGATTATTTATTTAATAGAAAAGTTACATAAATATAGATCATCGGTTGTTATGCCTCGCTTCCAATTTTTCAATTCAAGACCTCGAATTAGTTTTTTATCGCCACTCCATAATTTGCTCTTTACATGTTCTGCCAAAGCAACGAATCCTGTATCACCCATATCTATTCCTTGTAGCACCTTCTCACATTTTTGAAGTAATTTCAACGGAATTATACCGAAACTCAATATATAATAGTCCAAAAGAAAGGGGGACTAGACATATTGTAGTTCGGCATTACCATTCTGCAAACTAATCCGCCTCAGGCTGAGAACCATTATAGTTTAAGAATTGGTATAATTTTCGTCTTCCATTCGAACAGATTCTTCGCTCGAAGCATCGCTCAGAATGACGGTTAATAGCGAGCGAATGATGTTATATTATTTCCTTCCATTAGGGCGGATTCTTCGC